>JABXGV010000233.1 GCA_016550485.1 archaeon | reverse complement strand
TCGGAGAGTTCAGCTTCGTGCTCACGCATGTGCATAAACAAGATGTCTTCTTCTTTGCTGTGATGAATCACATCTGCGTAACTTTGGATAAAGTCCACCAGCTTCCAAAACGTAGGCGCTGGTACTTCTTTCTTCTTCTGGAGTTTTGATCGAACCTTTTCAACTAGTTTGATTACACGTTCAACGAGTTTATGTTCGTCAAGTAATATTTGAATGGGATACAATTCTTACTTCCTCCATTCACAGTTAATGGCTTCTCCTGTTTTCTTCCTGCTTAAATACATTCATTTCTTCCTAGATAGTGGAGTATTGTGCCTATTCTCCTTCAAGTGCAGCGCAGACTACTGCTTCGAAGCTGTTATTTACCAGTGTGAAGCCTGCGTTGAGTAACATGACCCTTGATGTTCTCTTGGGAGCGGCTGCTGGGCTGCTTTGCGCTACTCTCTTCGGGCTCTCTAACGTTGTGTACAAGTCTCAAAATCACGAAATCCATCCACTAGCGATCACTTCACTCAAAATGTGGGTGTCCCTACCCCTAATGACTACACTTGTAATTCTACCCCTCCTTCTTGGGTTAGAGTTGGTACCTGTTACCGCAATTATTCCACTGACACTATCTATTATCCCTGGAGCCATTATCGGAGATATGATTTACTTTTACAGTCAAGCCCGTATTGGTGTATCTCGCGCTTTTCCGATTGCAATGATTTTCCCACTTATCACATACTTCCTTTCCATCGTTCTCCTAGGCGATGTCCTCTCCGTAAATAGGTTGTTTGGGATGATTCTAGTGATTCTTGGAGTGAGTGTTATTACCCGTGAACAGGCGGCTCAATATGGAGAAGCTACGGACCAGGAATCGCTTGACAAACTTGGTGTCGTGTTTGCTTTGGTTGCAGCAGCTTTTTGGGCTGTGGCTTCTATTTTTGCTCAAATCGCTCTAGTCGGTGTTGATCCCGTTAATGCCAATTTCGTTCGCGTTCTGGCGGGTTCAATCACGCTCGTGCCTGTCTTCACAATTGCGCACAAACAAGGCATGCCATTACCTACGGGAAGAGCGACAAAACTAACACTTACTGCCGGCTTCTTTGGAATGGGTTTGGGTTCTCTTGGCTACGTATTTGCGGTGAAATTCACAGGAGCTGCTGTGTCCGCAGCGTTATCTTCCACCGCTCCGCTCTTTGCCATCCCCGCTTCTGCTTACTTCCTCAAGGAGAAGGTTACCTGGCGGATTATTATTGGAACTCTTAGCACCGTGGCTGGAATTTGGTTAGTTATTATCTGAGGCTACTAAACCTACCTATGACTGCAATGTTTGAGGGGTAAGATCTTGTCAGCCTTTGAATCGCCGCTTCATTTCCTTGAGATCTTCGAGAAGTGCTTGGAGGTCTTCTTCGTGTTCTACTTCATCTTGAAGGATAGCTAACACGATATTGTAGGTAATCGGGTCCTTGTCACGGGTCATTTCGGTGAGTTTTTGATAGACTTCAATTGCGCATTGCTCACCCTTGACGTTTTGCTCTAGGACGGGCTGCACAAAGGGATCCTTCGGGGCTTCATATCCGCAGTTGGTTAAGTCATACCAGTCTTTGGGTTCAGTGATAGGGGTTCCTCCTAACTGGATTATACGGTCCACGAGCATACCCGCGTGCCGGAGCTCGTCACCAGCATGTTGATCAAGCTCCGCTACCACAGCGCCCCGCATCGGGCCTGTGACAATTTTAGCACCAATCCAATATTGGTAGTAAGCTAGCCATTCATCTGCCAATGCTTTATTGAGGAGTTTTAGAAGTTTGTTGACTTCTATCTTGATAATTTCACGACCTTTGCTTCCCATAGTATCACCTCTAACCATTTAGAATGATTAGTGATTTCAACGCAAATAGTCCTACTTTCTTCATAAATGTATGCTAGGAATCTTGTGATGAAAAAAAGGTTGGTGGTAGCTGGACGGTGTTCGCCAACTACCTAAAGCACTATTCGAAGGCAAAGAGATTAATCGGTAGGGTAAGGGGGCTACTATTCTCGCTGTCCGAGTTTAGCATCAATCATCATTATGGCGCCGGCATGTTCGCCAGCCATGCGAAGGTGGTCCGCGACTCGCATAGTTTGTTCTTCTTCCTCGACTTGTTCATCGTAGAACCATTGGAGTAAGGGTCGAGCAGAACGGTCATCTAGTTTGTCAGCAAGTTCGCCAATTTTGAAGATGCGTTCACTAACCACTTTTTCGTGCTCGTAGGCATCCTCCCACGCGGCAAGGGCTGAAGCCCATTTCTTCTTAGGCGCCTTAATCTGGGTGAGCGTAACAAGGCCACCCCGGTCTACGATATGCTCCCAAAATCGCATAGCATGCGAATATTCCTCTGCCGCTTGCTTTTTCATCCAGTGAGCCATTCCGTCAAGGTTAATAGACTCAAAATATGCAGCCATTGCTAGATAGATGTACCCACTATACAGTTCGAAGTTAATCTGATCATTTATTGCTTCCTGAAGCTCCTCACTGATTTTCATCAGTCTTCACCTTGCGTCCACGTCTACTCATTCTCTTTATATTCTTACTGAATTTCTTAGGAAATCCCCAATTCATTAGGGTCTGATAGATAGTTTAAAATTCTTATAATCGAGCTGGATTAAGATTGAGTGAAGTAACATGAAAGCACTAATCATAATCGACATGCTAAATGATTTTGTCACTGGCTCCTTGAAATGTGATCGTGCTCAGCGAATTATCCCTCACATACGTCGTCTCATCGACACCTTTCATAAACATAAGCTACCAGTCATCTATGCCAATGACAGCCACTACGAGGACGATTTCGAAATGGAACGCTGGGGGCACCACGCTCTAGCAGGTTCAGAGGGTGCCCAAGTAATCCCGGAACTAGCACCGAAAGAAGCAGACTTCGTTGTCGATAAACACGTCTACTCCTCCTTCTTCGAAACCCCATTGGATAGCATCTTACGCAGTCATAAAGTTGATGCAGTGATTCTTACTGGGTTACACACTCACTTATGTGTGCGTCACACTGCTGCAGACGCGTTCTTCCGGGGATACAAAATCATTGTGCCTGAAGACGGCGTGGATTCCTTCAAAGAGGAGGACCACACATACGGCATCGATTACTTGAAAGAGTACTACGCAGCACAAATCACAGACACTGCCACGCTCCTCAAAGATATCCCTTAGTTGAATTGTAGCCGATCTTTTCAGCTGCTTAGACCTTTGGGTAGTTTTCGTGGCTCATTTACGTTGAAGACGGTTCTTTATCCGTGATAATTGATGACTTAGCCCCACAGGATAGATTGCAGCATTACTGAGTTTGCGGTATCGTTTGGGTAAACAATCTAGCTGAGTCTTGCAATAAGTTCGGCTGTCATCCAGTGACGGGAAATCGTAGACCAATTGGCCCTTCTGGATAATTGGAACAAGCAGTGGTTTGCCACTAGGAATGGGTTCGTTCCAACGTGCAAGGGTATCACGCCGGAACAGACCTTTTCGGTTGTAGTGTC
>JABXGV010000232.1 GCA_016550485.1 archaeon | reverse complement strand
TCAATGGCATGGGCTCCCCCTTTGTGGAAGAAGACATTAGCCTTTGTTCCTAAATCGGCATGAATCAAACCGAAGACATCTGTTCCCTTCCCCCAAGCATCCATGACTTGTTGGACTCGCCGAGTGATCTCTTCGAAGTCCGTGAAGTATTGTTTGGGGATGTCTGGCCAGACCTCTTTGGCGGTGTAGCCGGTTCCGGTGTCGTCTCCCCAGAGCCCATTGGTGTCATAATGTCTACGGGTAAATCCCTTTGGGGGGTTCCACCGTGACGCATGGTCGTGGAGTTGGGCGATGAGCCTGCCGATTGCTGTGAGATGCCATGGGCGGACCCCCTTTGTGGCCTGCCGTCCTTTCACCCACCGGATAATGGAGCATTGACGTACACCTGGGACTCCAGGGACAGCGACCTTGGCGGTTAATTTTCCTTCGAGTGTGCGGAGTGGTTGGGGCACTGGGAGCCCTTCGTCGCTGAGTGCGGCGAGCCATTCTAGCTCTGACTCCACGGCTGCCTCCTCATGATAGCCTGTCCAGTGAAGCCGGAGTGCGTAGCAATCCTTCACGTAGAGGCTTTCATCAACTGGCGTGGGGTCTTTGGCCTTGACCCGGTATACGGTGTTTCCATTGTCTCTGATGAATCGCAGGTGAGCTTCACCGAGCCCGTAGGCGTCTAGGGCTGCTTGGGCAACCCATCGGTATCTGCGTAGTTTTCCGCGATAGGTGAGATCTTTAAACTCTCTCATAGCATCCCAACCTAGGCACTATTGATGCCTTGAAGTTTAGATGCGAAAACACCTATCGCTTAAAAATCCATCCAAAGAGACAATTGGAGAATTCCGTTTTGGGGTGATGGCAGGTGATGTTAAAAGATGGAGGAGTGGTGAGTTGCGGACGCTGACTCAACGCAGATCAGTCCTATTCTATCATACGCCCTGATGAGGGGCTCAAGATAGGTGCATGGTCATCATCGTCGACGACCGCGAACTCGTTAGAGAATCTGTTCGTGGCGGCTAAAGTAGTTTTTGTCTTCCAGTTTCCGAGAAAAAAGAAAGGAGGTGGGACTCGTGGAGGGCAGTCCCGATACCTCAGGCTCTTATGTCGAGAATTTCTTCTGCAGCGCCTGCAGTTTCCTCACTACCGGTAGCATAAGAAGGAATCGAATGAGACAGAGGATAAAGAAGATCAAAGCTAGTATCCATACAAACCCCAGCCATATTGCTAGTGGAAATATGAGGGGAATTGGTAGAATTACACTGAGTAACGCTCGTAGGACGGTTACCGTGATTCCTTTTTGAATGTCTTTTATCGTCCTATTGTAGATGTAAAGGAGGAGGATTAGAACAGCATAGACTACTAGATAGCCGATAGCTAGAATACTCTCACTAGAGAGTGAGGGTAGGATGGTGATCAGTTCGGCGGGTAGGAAATATAGACAAGCAGTTACAAGGAGAATCACAACTTCAACTAGGGTTTGGAGGTTCACCCATTTTGTCAGCTGTTGAAGCTTCTTCATCGATCGCATTACTTCTTCCATAATAGACCCTCTAGGAGCCTATTTCCCTGTCTTCTTAAAGCCCTTTCGTTAATCTAGAATCAGCTAGTCACAATCCATTCCCTGAGTGAACGAGCTGCTTAATACTAGTCAGAGATATCTGCGAGAGAACTCCTCGTTCTGTAATGAATGCACTTACATATTTGGCAGGTGTGACATCAAAGACTGGATTGAGCACTGATGTAGTGTCTGGTGCAATCTGTACGGTGCCAGTACGTCCATTTGGTAGGGTACCAGTGAAGCTTCGGACCTCATGGGCAGAGCGCTCTTCTATTGCGATATCGTGCCCATTGGGGCATGCAAGGTCAAAGGCATCCGTTGGTGCAGCTACGTAGAAGGGAATACCGTGTTCGTGGGCGAGAACCGCCTTTTCATAAGTCCCAATCTTGTTGGCGACATCCCCGTTGGCGGCGATACGGTCGGCTCCTACAATAACCGCATCTACTAGACCTTGTTGATGGAGGTAACCGCAAGCACTATCAACGATAAGATGGTGGGGAATGCCCTCCTGCTGGAGTTCCCATGTGGTAAGCCGGCTTCCCTGAAGCCACGGTCGGGTCTCTGATACATAGACTAAGGGCTCCTTTCCTGTTGCATGGGCTTGACGTATGACCCCAAGGGCTGTCCCATGATCCTGGATAGCTAGCGCACCTGTATTACAGTGAGTCAAAATACGGTATTGGGACTTCAGCAAGGATTGACCTGCTTCACTGATTGCCTGTGACGCCTTCATATCCCGTTCCAAAATAGCCTTAGCTGCCACCCTTACCTGATGCTGTTTCTCTGCTAGGGCTGTACCAGATTCGGCTGCCGCCAAACAATAGTTTACAGCGGACGAAAGAGTCACCGCAGTAGGTCTAGCCTGGGCGATGGTCTGTGCGGCTGAATGGAGCTGCGCGTTCCACTCCTCGATGGTGCTTGCGTCAATCTGCTGAGCCGCTTGGGCAACAGCAAAGGCTCCTGCTACACCTACTGATCCTGCCCCTCGTGTAACCAAGTCTTTTATCGCTTGAACAGTGGCTTGCCAAGTGCGGAATTTACTAATTCGAAAAGTAAAGGGTAAAAGGCGTTGATCTATCATTTGAACCTGTTGCCCCTTCATTACCACAGCTAGGATATCTTGGACTCTACCATCTATGATGACACGCAAGGAAGAACTCCCTCAAACTAGTAGTACCTTGTTAACATATACAAAAGGATTTTTGAACGTAGTAAAGGAGGTAAATAGTGATGCCACTATCCTCAGACATCAAGGCGATTCTTTTCGATTTGGATGGGACCCTTATCGAGGTTCCGAGTCTTTGGAGTTATTTCGATGATATCCTCGTTGAACTGCTGAAACAGTACCAGATTCCAGTTCCTCCCTTGGAGGAGCGGCTTGATGTTTGGCATAGTGGTGGAAACTTTGAAGGAATCATCAGGGGATGGGGGGTCCTATCATATGACGAGTTCATCGAGTTATTCATTGATAAGGACTTGGAGAAACGACGGGAGTATGTTGAAGAAGGAAGAGTTTGCGTGTATTCGGATGTTTCGGTTCTAGATGCACTCCGTCAGCACGTTAGGTTGGGACTGGTTACTAATACTCCACCTCGAATTGCAAACTTTGAGCTGGATGTGTTTCAGCTCCGCCGCCACTTCGATTCACTAGTCATTCTTGGTCAAGTAGAACAGCATATCGCAAAACCAGAGCCTGATGGCTTCCTCAGGTGCCTTAGTCAGCTCCATGTTGCTCCAGCCAATGCCATAATGGTGGGCGACTCAAGCAGCGACATTATTGGTGGACACCGTGCGGGTGTAGGAACAGTCTTGGTTCGACGTCCCAACCAGCCGACACCACGTGATCTCCCGGTAGAGCCTGATCTAATCATTGATAGCTTCCACGAACTCCTTTGTCTAGTAGAACTCATACCCCATGACGATTAATGCTATGAGCTAGGCTGTGGGGCGTCGGAGGATTTCCCCATACTTGGCTAGCCCCGCCATTGCCCGGGCACCAAAGAGAGGGAGCTCGTAGGCAGGTACTCCTTCCAGCCGCATTCGGTGTAATCGCTGCCGAATCTCCTCGTTGGCAGGCACCGTCACGACGAGGATGGGTTTCTTCCTGGTATTCGATGCCTCGATGATTGCTTTGGTGACTTGTTCAGCGTCTAGGAGCGGGGTCATGAACAGGGGAATGGTAATGATGCCATCTATTTCCTTACTCTTGAGCAGGGTGTTGATGGCGAAGGAAAATTGTTCAGCGGTCGCAGAACCGGTCAAGTCAACAGGGTTTTTTACGCCATAATAATAGGGGAGTTTCTGGTGAAGCTGTTTTTGTAGTTTGGGTGAGAGTTCGGGTGCCTCCATCTCGTAGTCGGCGAGTGCGTCCAGGGTCATGATTCCAAATCCACCGCCGCTGGTGACCACTGCAACTCTGTTGCCTTTCATGGGTGGCTGGAAGGCTAGGGCGAGGGAAACGTCGAAGAATTCGCCGATGGTTTTCACTCGGATAATCCCGCCTGCTTCGAAGGCGGCGTCGTATATCCGGTCAGTGCCTGCGAGTGAGCCGGTGTGGCTGGATACCGCACGGGTTCCTGCTTCGCTTCTGCCTGCCTTGATTACGATGAAGGGCTTGTTTTTGCTGGCTCGGCGGGCGATATCGATGAACTTCCTGCCTCGACTTACGGATTCAAGGTATAGGCCGGTTACAGCTGTGTCCTTGTCGTCTTCGAGGTAGTCGATGAGATCGCCTTCATCCATGTCGACGGCGTTTCCGAAGCTGGCGAATTTGCTGATGCCGATTCCCTCATTATGAGCAAAGGCGAGCACTGCCCCGCCAACTGATCCTGACTGGGTGAGGAAGGCGATGCGACCTGGACCCGGGCGGGGGGTAGTTCTCTCTGGAACGAAGAGGGTATCGATGTGATTCTTAGGGCTGAAGGTTCCAAGACAATTGGGTCCTAGAATACGGATTTTACCCTTGCGGGCGACTTCCATCATCTGTTCTTCGAGCGCCACTCCCTCAGGCCCCGATTCCTTGAAACCTCCGGATACAACGATGGCATTTGGAACCCGTTTTTCTACGCATTCCTTCATGACCAGGGGTACAATCTTTGCAGGCACCACAATTATCGCGAGGTCGATTTTGCCATGGGGGTCTTTCACAGAGGCATAGGTCTTGATACCCATGATGTGAATGCCTTGCTTAGCAGCCTTTGGATTTATCAGGTAGAGTCGGCCAGGGAACTTAGCGGAAACCATTTGTTCTACGATTATGTGACCTATCTTGCCAGGTTTTCGGGATGCTCCAATTATTGCAACGTTTCGAGGATTAAAGAAGCGATCGACTTGACTCTCGATTGTCTCCATAGTATAAGGACACCTCTTCAGCTTGTACGTCTTGTGGTTCGGTGTTCAATGAAGACTCTTAGTAAATAAATGCCTATCTACTCAACAAGGAATGCTAATAATAGAAGCTTAGTTAAGATAAAAAGGTGAACCCCTATCATATGGGAGTAAGGTGTCTAGCGTTGAGTGATGGTAAGCTCCGATATTTCTTTGAACCAAGAAGTGTGGCAGTCCTTGGGGCCTCCCGACAAACCCGCAAGTTTGGTCACACCATCTTCAAGAATTTCGTACGGTCAGGATACCATGGCAAAGTGTATCCTATTAACCCAAGTGCCGATGAAATCCTTGGGCATAAGGTGTATCCCAGCCTTGCAGATGTTCCAGGACCAGTCGACCTTGCCGTGATCGCGATTCCTGCCCCGCTGGTCACACAAGCTTTCCATGAATGTATCGAAAAAGGTGTGAAAGCCGTCGTAGTGATTAGTGGTGGCTTCAAGGAAGCCGGACCGGAAGGAATCAAACGGGAAACCGAGCTTACCAGGCTAGCTGAGGAATCAGGAGTCCGGTTAATCGGGCCCAACTGTATTGGGGTGTTTGATCCTAGGTCCCATGTCGACACGCTCTTTCTCCCCTCCTACCGGTTGAAACGCCCCCTAGCTGGTGAAATTGCGTTCATCACCCAGAGCGGCGCCTTCGGCTCTGCGGTGCTGGATTGGGCGGCTGCGAAGAACGTAGGCATCAGCAAGTTCGTGAGTTTCGGGAACATGGCTGATGTCTCAGAATCTGAGCTCCTCGAATTCCTCTCGGAAGACGCCGATACAAAATGTATCGTAGCCTACCTTGAAGGCGTTCGTGACGGCCTGCACTTCTTAAAAGTGGCCCGGCGTGTTACTACCTTGAAACCTCTTGTCATCTTGAAAGGTGGGACTACCAGCGCTGGGCAACTGGCGACCTTGAGCCACACAGGGTCCCTTGCGGGTGATCCCGCTCTCATCTCAGGTATATTCAACCAGCTAGGCATCATACAGGCTCATAACGTAGAGGGGCTCTTTGACGCAGCCCGTGCCTTGGCCTACCAGCCATTACCAAAGGGTCCACGCCTGGCCATTGTCACCAACGCTGGCGGCTTTGGGGTTTTAGCCTCTGACCATGCTGAACGTGCCGGCATCCCGATGACCAAGCTCAGCTCGAAAACCAAGGACGAGTTGAGAGAGGTGGTTCCACCTAACTCGTCGTTAAGCAACCCGGTTGATCTCACCGGGAGCGCCAACGAGGATGATTATGCCAGAGTGCTGCACATCATCGCCAAGGATCCCGATGTGCACATGCTCTTGGTGATGGTTCTTGTCCAAACCTCGAGCATTGAAAGTGATGTTGTAGACATCCTCACCGAGATCAATGAAACCTACTCGGAAAAGCCGCTCCTAGCTTGTACTGTAGGAGGAGAGTACACGGAGTCCACTCTGCGGATGCTCGAAGACAACCGCATTCCCTCCTTCCCATCCCCTGCTAGAGCAGTTACTGCTGTCCGAGCTCTGTGGGATTATGCGTATTACCGTAAAAACCTGGTCCCGCAATCCACGCGTCGACGACGAAAACGCAGGTAAAGAGAAGGAAAGCTTCATAGCATACGCTAGGAATATTCCGAAACACAAGGAATAGAGGTCTCCCCTATGACAATAGACCAATCACATGAGGGTTTCCTTCAGAACCAGGTATTGGTACGCTATGGGGAGATTAGCCTAAAGAGCCCTGGTGTGCGCCGCAACCTTGAGAAAATGTTGGTTCGCCACATCGAATTCATGTTAAGACGCCAAGGCATACCTTTTGATAGTGTGTGGAGGGAGCGAGGGCGTCTTTTCGTCGCTACACCCGAGGCCCTTACAGCTACCGAGACAATCGCCCGGGTGATGGGAGTTCTATCAGCGAGTCCTGTGTGGACTATCAAAGAACCTACACTTGAAGCAGTCATAGAAGCGATATATCATCTAGCGCCTCTACTGCTTCAACCGGGGGCTTCCTTTGCCATTCGGGCAAGGCGCACTAAGACTCACAGCTTTACCAGTCAGGACTTGGCCCGACAACTCGGTGCGGCCGTCATCCATGCTGCCAAAGAGCGTGGTATTGAAATGACGGTTGACCTTGAGCATCCGGACCTCGAGGTTCATGTTGAAGTTCGCTCTAAACAGGCTTACATCTTCACACGGATTGTGAAAGGACCAGCCGGATTTCCTTACGGGTCGCAAGGAACGGTGATTGGGCTCCACTCTGGTGGTATCGACAGTCCTGTTGCCCAGTGGCTAATGATGAAGCGAGGTTGTCATGTCATACCCCTCTTCCTCGACACAGATCAACCTGGTAAATCCACTCTAAGACGTCGCGCTCTAAAAACAGCCCGAGTCCTTGCTGAGTGGAAACCCTTGCCT
>JABXGV010000020.1 GCA_016550485.1 archaeon | reverse complement strand
TCATGAAACGAAACCTAAAACCTCTCCAGAAGGAAAAGTCGATCGCACGGGCTATACATCAATTCTGATTCGACATAGAAGTTATCAAGGTCTCCTACTCACGGCATTCTTATTCTACTTTGCACGATCAAATATGACGACGTACCTCCAAGTATATGCAAAGGAAACCTTGCAACTCTCTGATGCTGAAGTCTCGTCATTCACCATCTTCACGAACGTGTCCTCTTTGAGTGTTCGATTAGTATTAACGACAGTCTTAGCCAAGTTTGGGTTAAAGGTAATTTTAGTGTCATTCCTAATGTGTAATGGAATAATTAACCTGCTCTCTCTATCCGCCAACAACTTTCCATTTCTGAGTCTAGTCTTCTTCATAAGCGGAGCATGTTACGGAGGTACAAGAATTCTAGAAAGTGTGTGGGTTTCAGATAATTCTAGAACTGAGAATCGGGGAGTCGCTAACAGTCTCGAACAATCTGCCGTGTCATCAGGGAACATAATGAAACTCGCAACATCCCCTATTGTCACGGTTGCAGGATACTTTCCCGTATTCATCTTATCAGGAATTTTGTGCTTTATTGCCACGCTACCAACGTGGTTCTTATACAAACCTAATGCTGAAGAACAACCAAGCACGGAAAAAGCAATCTGATACCGAAAAACGCATGCGTATTCAGATTAGTTTAGACGGAAAAAGCGTGCACAGATATTTATCGCTTAGCTTTTCTTGTCGGGGGTTGCTTCGCTTCGCGCGATTATTTAACGTGGCGATTTGCTATTCGAAATAGCGCGCGCGACAGTTGAGGCATTTAGGATGAACGATCCCAGTTCCCACACCATAAAAAAACAGAATCAACATTATGTTCCACGCGTACTAAATAAACTGAGTTACTGCCAGGTCTGTGAAATCGCTTTCCTTCAACCAACGATGCTTTGGCCACATTTCCAAACAATATGGCCATCGGGTCAACCATGGACGTTTGTCATGAGCGAGCGTTATGTGCCTATAAAGGCCCTCGGTGCCCCGTTTCATTGTTTAACCTCGGTCCGTCCGAGCGTATCAGGTATACTCCGTAAAACGGGAAGTGCGATGAAGACTTCCAGCACGATTGGGAGGAGCAGAACCTCGATCATGAGGCCCTGCTGCCACATGACGCCGCCTAGGATGGAAGTGGGAAAGCTGAGAATGTTGAAAAACCCTAAGACGCCGAGCCATCGGCCCCGCTTCTCTTCTGGAACCATCTCAAAGTTCATTGTAATGAAGGGAATAGAACTCACGCCACCCAAACCGCCTCCGCCCCCAGCGAGGCCAATGTAACCTAGTAGTCCCACAATGATCAGATATTCAGGTTGAGGAGCCACGACTAATAAGAGGGTGCCCAGATACGCAAAGGGACGAAAAATGTAGAACGCTCGTTTACGACCAACTTTATCGGCTAATCTCCCTGCTGGAATTTGTAAAAGGATGGCCATCAGTGTACTCGCTGCACCCATTGCGCCTAGGATATAGGGATCCGCTCCCTTCACGTTCACGATCCAGAGGGGCGTAAACGGGAGAGATAACCGCATTCCAATGTTCCGGACGATCATGACAATCATCCATCGCTTAAGCCATCGTTCCCCCTGGAACACCTCGCGGAAATCGTGAATAAATCCCCCTGTCTTCGCAGTATCTGAGACTGGTGTCTCCACAGAGGTAGGGGATGGGGGTTCCAGCCAAAGGGCTATGGAAAGAAACACAAACGTTCCCATGACGAGTTGTATGAAGTAAAGTGGTCGAATACCGGTGGTGTTTACGCCACCAAAATGCGTCACGATTATGGATGCGATTATGGAGGTAAAGATGCGGGGGATCGCCCAGAGCGTTCGCGAGATCGACATAACCATAGATCGTTGCGCGGGGTTGGCGTAATTGATAAAGAGGACGTCAACAAAGGGCATAACCAATCGCATACACGCGCTCGAAAGAATGATGGCGGGGATGAGGGTCAGCCAATTATCCGCGAAGCCATAGATGGCTGCGACAACTGCGGTGAGCGCGAGGCCTATCAGGATCACTTTTTTCACGCCGTATCGGTCAGCGATCCAGCCGCTGGGCACCGAAATCAGGGAACTGGCGACAGATCCTATGCCGTCCAAGGACCCCAGTTCGACCGCGTTTGCACCTAAGGAGGTAGCATAGAGTTGATTGTATTGGGTTGGAAGGTTGCGATGCCACGTGTGGATGCCGAGGAACGCGTAGAGGACTTTGATTCGTCTATCCAATTCACTAAATAACGCACGAATCGTTTCAAACAAAAGATGACCGGCTTTGATCTCTGATTCTCTGTGCCTCGCCGTTACTCTAACGGTAAGCGTGTATTTGAGTTTGTTGCCAACGGTACCGACCCACAAGGCTACCTCTAAGAAAAGCCCTGGGGATGCGCGCTTCATAAGGATCGGAGTCAAGGGAACCCATTTAAACTAAGAATGATTAACAACCGCCCCAAGAGCAGAGTCCATACATCGCGTAGGGACTAAAACAGCAGAGGTAGAGAATAGATATAGGCAACAAAGTGAAGGGAGTAGCAGAGAGTCATACAAACGTTTGGAGGGTTCTCTAAACAAAGTATCGTAGGAAGATGCGTGCGAATTCCTTGTCTATACTGCGCGCAAGGTAGCAGCACGTGTTTGTATGATTCAGTCTTCTATCGAGTGTATGAATGCTTTAAGACTGAAAATACGTGCGTGCAAAGCGATGAAAAAACTACAGAGATGGACTGACAAAAACGGTTGAAGCTAAAATAGCTTGAGATAAGGAGTCTAGAGTTAGTGATACAGAGCTGTTTCTTGTAGGCGAGCGAGTTACTTACTAAATACTCTACTAGTTAGAGTTGAAAAGGAAAGTTCTTAATTGAATTTTTATCTTGCGTCGAAAAGGCAGAGAGCGTAAGCGCATGCGCTTCAAACCTTGAAAATAAACTCTGTCACACAGCTTAAACAAATCTTAAGTTATAGTTAATAAGTAGCGAAAGAAACTCTAAAAACATCCTGCAATACGTACATTGATCGGTGAGGACAAAGAGCGTTACATCCCCCGTTCACAGCCCCATGATAACTTGTATGTATCTATTGCAAAATTTAGTTATC
>JABXGV010000231.1 GCA_016550485.1 archaeon | reverse complement strand
GATTTTGTCAACGCTGCGAAGTACAAGGTGGGTGTGCACGTTGTCACCCAGGGTCCTTGCTAACACGAGCACAACAGGCATCTCAAAGCGGGAGAGGGTTTGGAGCACTTTCTTACCTTGGGTCTTGTCCCATTCAATGGGTAAGCTGACGAATCCCAGGGCAGCAAAACCTTGACCACTGGGGAGTAGAACACATTCGCGTGTAACCTTCAAGGGGATCATCCCCGAAAAGGCTTGGCTGTCCTGTCTTACCATGGACTCCCTTTTAGTCAATTTTGGCTTCAAGACTAGAGCTAGAACCATAACTCCGGCTGTGCTAAGAAGCAGCACCGTTATTGTGGGAGCCGAAAGACCTGCAAAACTTGGAGGCAATATCCCAATAGGAGAAAGCAGTAATATCAAGATGACCTGCAGTACACCGATGGCTAGTAGGATGACTGTTAGGTGGAAGAGTAGCTTCTCCCATGGTCGCAGGCCCAAGGTAGACAAAGCGGCAGAAACGCCTCCGAGGTTTCAGCGGCATTTGTCGGTCTTATAAGACTTTCCGTTAAAAGGAGCACATGAACGGTGATGTAGCAGGATTTGAAAATAGGTCTCCCTCTCCCCCCCGCTGCCTGTTGGATATACTAGTTCTCTTTGGGAGTTTGTGGTTTTACTTGATAGGGCTGGAGCATCCTGTCTATCGCGAAGTACACAATTGTGCTCATGATGCTGCCAAAGGCCACCTGAAAGATGTTTCCTGGAATTTCCACGGCTGCAGCTGCTACTCCGTACATGAGGCTCTCTACGAAGAGATATCCTGCCACCATCACAAAGGAGCCCAAGATGAGCGCGAGAAGAAGTCGAGGAACGGTTCTCCAATATGGTTGTAGCGCATAGAAAACGATGCCAGTCACGGTTCCTTCAAGACCTTTGACCACGAAGGTAATGGGGACCCAAGTGATGTAGCCCAGCGCCCAATCAGCTAGAGCTGATCCAGCACCCCCAGCAATACCTCCAATCGGACCAAGAAGTAGTCCCGCTAGGAACACTCCCGCATCTCCTAGGTTGATGTAACCCTGAGTAGCTGCAACAGGAATCGAGATGAGCATGGTCAGGACTGTAGTGAGGGCAGTGAGCACCGCTAGTAAAGCTAGTCGACCTGTTGGATTAGCTAACACCCCTCTTTTCTCCACAGAAGCACCTCCTTCACATAGTCTTTGGCGCTGGTGCAGCACGGCTCTGGATAGGAGTACCGTGTTGAGGGTCTTTCACTCGCTGGCTATATTCCTCAAGGAGGTGACGTGTAATGGGTCCAGGTTTGCCTACTCCGACTGGTTGGCCGTCGATACTCACGACAGGTACCACTTCGCCCATGGTGCCGCAGAGAAAGATTTCATCGACGTTCCGCAATTGAAAGACTGTAAGATCTCTTTCAGTAACTGGGTAGTTCAGTTCCCGGGCAAGGGAGATAATGAAGCGTCGGGTGATTCCGTCGAGGATGCTGGCGTAGAGTGGAGGTGTGTAAAGCTGCCCATTCTGTACTGCGAATAGCGTTGTTCCTGTAGCCTCGGCTACAAAGCCTCGGGAATCTAGCATGATTGCATCATCTGCACCTTGCGTGTTAGCTTCTAGAATAGCAAGGATGCTGTTCAGATAGTTCAGCGATTTGATTTCGTGACTGGTCGTGTCTACTGGGTGGCGACGCGTGGCGGCGATTATCGTATGGAGCCCCCGCTGTTTTGCTTCAGCTCCATGTAATGCATCCACGGGCTTTGCGATGATGATCACTGTGGGGTGAGGGCACTTCCGTGGGTTAAGTCCAAGGTCACCCGTTCCCCGGGTTACAACCAGCCTGATGTAAGCGTTTACTAGCTTGTTCCGCCGTAACGTTTCAAGCACTGCTTCCTCTAAGGCCTTCTTGGCTAAGGGCATAGCTAGCCGTATCGCCTTTGCATCCTGATACAGCCTGGTAAGGTGGGCGTCTAGCTGGAACACCACGCCATCGTAGACGCGGATACCTTCAAAGATGCCATCACCATATAGAAGACCGTGGTCGAACACTGAAACCGATGCCTCTTGGCTTGGGATAAACCCGCCATTTACATAGACTAGGTAATTCTTTGTCATTGAGGTACACCAGATATACCTTAGGCAGCGTAGATACTAGCAAAACCTGCAGTTTCTATGCGGGATTTCGTGTCAAGCCAGCTTGTCCTTAAGAGAAACCTTCAAATTCCGCCCCTAAGTTAGAGGAATTTGCGCACCCCCAAGTTAGCTGAAAAATGTTTCGGTGACGAAGAATGACTGATTTACGAATAGACGAAACCGACAGACGCATCCTACGACACCTAGTTCGTGATGCACGGCAGTCAGTTGCAGGGCTGGCACGCCGTTTAGGCCTCTCTGAGTCAGCAGTACGCCACCGTATTGACCGCCTGGTTGAACACAAAGTCATCGATCGCTTCACTGTTAGCCTCGACTACAACCAGCTCGGATACCCCATAACAGTGTTTTTGGGCTTGAATGTCGGGAACCAGCCAGGCTCTGAAGTGGCGAAAGCACTCAAGGGAATTGACGAAATCGTTGACATCTTCACAATCACTGGTGAATTCGACCTCTTCATCCGCATCATCTGCCGGGATATGAGCTGTTTCGAAGCAATCGTCGAGAAGATACGCGCCCTCCCCTATGTTGAACGTACCCGCTCCTTCGTCGTGATTAACCAGATCCGGTCAGGCTTTTATGACAACATCGTTCAGGTCTCGGGCTAGGGTTCGACGAGGTGGATATCATCGTCAGACCTCGCGCCCAGCCGTAATTTCACGGCGTGGCGGAATTGGGGCATCTTCCAAACCGGTTGTTTAAGTTTGTTCTTCGCCTCATAGCCTTGGAGAATCTTGACGCCCTCCACGTCAATCGCTACCATGTCATCACTCGCTAAAATGACGCCGGGTGCTTCGCGTTGCCCATTGGTTGGACCCCCGGTTACAAAGACCTCTCGTGCATCCATGACAACCAATGCGGGGTGAAAATAGGAGGCAAGATCCGCGATTTTCGCTTGCAGTTTGCGGAGATGCATTTTTCGAACTCGATGCGAACGTTTCAGTAGCCCGATCAGGAGTTTCATCGCGCCGGTGAAACGGGCTAGTCGATGGGTCTTCAGGCATGGCGCAAGCACCAGCTTCCCACAACTTAACACTGGCTCGCCTATGTCGCCACTGGTCATGTATTCCGCACGGGGGAACCGCTGCCCCACCCATGGATGTTCATCTAAGAAGAACAGTTCAGCCCCTAGCTCCTCAGCTACCGGTGTTAGACCGATTTTCTCTGCCACCTTCCTCGTCGATGTTCGTATCGTAGAACTATCCATGATCTTGAGTTTCGCTGCACCCGCCTCTAGAATCGCCTCCCCCAAGGCCTTGATGAAAAGGGGGTCACTCGACGCGGGGTAGGGATCTGCAGTGTTCAGGTTGGGCTTGATGGTTACCGTATCACCGGGCTCAATAAATTTGCTAAATCCACCCACCAAGCCTACAGCCTTGTCGATGGCACTTCTGAGATCCTTATCGGCTGCCACTCGGCTCACGAGAAAGGGGCCTTCCCGCCAGGGGAAAGAGCGTTCAGCTTCAGCTACGTATTCCACGCTTCTAACACCCACCTGCCCCTAAATAAAACTCAGCCTTTTACCATTTGTAGCCATAGTATGTGAAAGATAATAAAGGAAAACCCGTATAACGATTCACTACCGAATCGACAATTGGTCATGGAGTGAAATATCGTGGGACTGAAAAAGGTTCAATGGGTTGCCTTCCTCACATTGATACTCGGACTCTGCATGGTGGTTCCTGGTTGGTTGTGGATGAACACCTCTGCGGTGGGAAGCCTATCCCTGAATCAAAGCCATGAGTTCGATTTATCACCCACCTATCTATCTGAAAGAACAAATAGTTGCGGAAACTGGGCTCTACCGCCCAATGAGATTAGCATAGTCGCGTCGATTTTTGCTCACGCAGAAAACGCGACCTTCATACCTCCTTTCGTAGAGCTGTATCATGAGGTAATTGAGATATCCATTGAAATCGAGGATCTTACTGGAGCCCGGTCTACACCCGCTTCAACACATCTTGGTATAGAAATCCGAAACGAATCAGCAGAGTTTGGTGCAGGCACTTACGAGGGATTCGCTGACCAATTCCTAGAAATACAACTTCCCTCAATAACCCGTTTCTGGATTAATGTATCAATGGCAACACGAGGAGAAGGTGACACCATCGAGTCGAATTCGCTTGTGTTCGTCGAACTGAAATGGCTGCTCATGTACGAGCCGATTGAGCATGACATTGCCTTGGGCCTCTTCTTCACGGGAATCGCCTTCATGGCAGAGTCCTTTGTTATCTTCGTCACTGAATTCGCAAGAGAAAAGAAATAGCTAGAAGGAACCACTCATAACGGAAATGTGTGTTCAGCCTTGCTAAATACCAACATCAACGGTGTAAAATACCTGCGACAGAAAAAGCTAAAGACACAGGTCCCTCCACGGAGGAAAATATAGTATGACCGTAGAAGACACCGCAACGACCTTGCTCAGAGTAGGAGGTGCCCTCTTATTCTTCACCTCGATAATCAGCCTAATATTCGGGATAATGGCAATTACAGCTCTACCCAGTCTGTTCATGTTCATGCCTGATCCCTTCTATTTCTACTTATTTGGGACAGTGCTTATCTGGAATTTCATTT
>JABXGV010000230.1 GCA_016550485.1 archaeon | reverse complement strand
CCAAGAGTATTGCATTCATACAGTGTGTAGGCGCTCGTGACACTCGGTATCAAATCCCTTGTTCGAAAGTCTGTTGTACTGCTGCTACAAAGGAAGCAATCTTAGCAAAAGAGCATTTTTCAGAAGTTGAACCATATGTGTTCTATACTGACCTTCGGGGCTACGGAAAGGGATTTTCTGTTTTTATGGAAGATGCAGCTCGAGACCATGGTGTCCACTTCATTCGAGGCAGAGTTGGCCAGATTTCTCAGATGCCCAATAATGGACAACTAGTTGTTCGCTATGAAGACACATTTCAAGGACAACCCGGCGAACTTGCGATAGATCTTGCCGTACTTGCCTGTGCTATGGCTCCTTCGGTGTCAAATAAGGAATTGAGCAATGCACTGGGTATTCAACTTAACGAATTTGGATTCTTCAAAGAAACATCCCCCTTAGTTAGCACTCGGCCTGGAATTTTCGTCGCAGGGTGTGCTCAGTCTCCAAAGGATGTTTGTGATTCCGTAGCACAAGGATCAGGTGCTGCTGGCAAAGCAGCAGCTCTCCTAGGTGATTCACGTCATTCTCTAACTGTAAAGAAAGAACGACCGCCAGAAAAGGAAATCGGTCCCGAGCCCCGAATTGGAGTTTGGGTTTGTCAATGTGGAGCTAATATCAATGGAGTGGTTGATGTACCGACTGTCGCAGACTACGCAGCTACTCTTCCAAATGTTGTTCATGCTGCAAGCCCAATGTATGCCTGCAGTAAAGATATGCAAGCCGAAATCGAGCATCAAATTCGTGAAAAGGATTTAAATCGCGTTGTTGTTGCTAGTTGTACTCCAAGAACACATGAACCACTATTTCGGGATACCTGTGCTGAAGCTGGTCTTAACCCTTACCTGTTTGAAATGGCTAATATCCGCGAGCATGTGAGTTGGGTTCATGTTCAAGAGCCAGAGAAAGCAACTCAAAAAGCCAAAGATATCGTTCGTGCAGGCATCGCTCGAGCGCGACTACTTCGCCCACAACGTGGACATCGAGTTGAGATCCATCAAAGCGCTCTAGTTGTAGGAGGAGGTGTAACAGGCCTCACAGCAGCTCTTAATATTGCTGACCAGGGTTTCCAAGTACACCTTATTGAGCGTGAAAGTGCCTTGGGTGGGTCACTAAGAAACTACAACGCAGTTCTCCCGACCTACAGTCCCGCTAGTGAGATTCTTGAGCCTCTTATTGAGAAAGTCAAGGAGCATCCTGACATCACTGTATACGAACACACTACTCTGAGCAGCCTAAGCGGATTTGCAGGCAACTTCAATGCAACACTAGCAACAACAAGCTCTGCAGTAACTGAAAAAGGGATCCTTGTCGGAGCAGTCGTTATTGCTTCAGGAAGCAAGGAGTTCAAACCAACTGGGGCTTATGGATATGGTTCAAACCCCAACGTAATAACTCAGATGGAACTCGAAGAAAAACTCCAAAACAACGACTTTGCTTTCTCTAATGTCGTAATGATTCAATGTGTTCATTCTTTTGATGACGATCATCCGTATTGCAGCCGAAGTTGCTGTATCAACGCTGTTAAAAACGCTATTGAATTAAAGAAGCGAAAACCCTATGCTGAAGTCTACATTTTGCACCGAGACCTCATGACTTTTGGATTATATGAGAAAGATTATCTCGATTCTCGTACAAACCATGGAGTTCACTATATTCGATTTGATCCTGCCAATCCACCTCGTGTGGAAGAAAAAGACGAGAGACAATACGTTTACATCAAGAATGCCCTTTCTCAATCAGATAATGAACTTCAACTTGAAGCTGATTATGTTGTATTATCACCACCTGAGGTCCCAGATATCGAAATGGAAAACCTTCAGAATCTTCTAGGAGTTCCAAGAAGCGATGATGGCTTTTTTATGGAAGCTCACCCGAAACTTCGTCCTCTCGACTTTGTCAAGAATGGTGTTTTCCTCGCAGGAGGATGTCAGAGTCCTAAAGAAGTAGAATATGCCATTGCGCAGGCTGCTGGGGCTGCGGCAAGAGCTGGAGCTCTTCTTGCAAAAGATTATCTGGAAACGGAAGCTATTACTTCCCATGTCAATGAAGAACTCTGCATTGGCTGTGGTCGCTGCCTTTCTATCTGCACCTTCGATGCAATAGAATTTGTAAAGCATCCAGTCAGTGGAGAATTCAAAGCTCGCACAAATGAGGCTCTCTGCAAGGGATGTGGGCTTTGTGGGAGTGTTTGCCCTAATGACGCAATTACTCTCCGCCATTTTGAACGAGAGCAAATCGAGTGTATGATAGATGCTTTCCTTGAGGAGGCCTGATGGAATGCAGGAAACTGTCGTGGAATCTAGTGGTACTTCGAAGGGGGAAGGGGATTTTGAACCAAAAGTAATCGCCTTTTGCTGCAATTGGTGCGCTTACGGAGCGAGTGATCTTGTTGGTGTTTCTCGAATGCAGTATCCCGCTAATATCCGCATTATCAGGGTAATGTGTACAGGTAGATTTGATCCTTCCTTTGCATTACGTGCCTTCCAGAAAGGTGCAGATGGAGTTCTCATTTGTGGATGCCACCCAGGACTAGATTGCCACTATGTGGAAGGCAATGTTCGGGCCAAAACGAAAATTGACCGTACTCGAGAAATGCTTACTTTGCTAGGATTCGAACCTGAACGGTTTCAGCTTCATTGGATTTCTGCCTCTGAGGCACAAAAGTTTGTTCAGGTTATGACAGATTTCGTTGAGCTTTTACACAAGTTGGGGCCTAATCCTCTGGGGGTGTCGACTGAATGAATGTTGAAGAGGAACCAAGAATCGGAGTTTACGTCTGTGCGTGTGGCCTGAATATTGCCGCAGCAGTTGACGTTAAAGCTGTCGCAGAGTACGCAGGCACTCTTCCTGATGTTGTTTATGCTTGTTGGAGCAAATATACCTGTTCAGACTTGCGTCAGGAGGAGATTATTGAGGATATAAAAGAGCATAATCTAAACCGGGTAGTAGTAGGTTCTTGTTCGCCTAGACTCCATG
>JABXGV010000229.1 GCA_016550485.1 archaeon | reverse complement strand
ATGTTAAAGATTCTGGCACCGGCACTTTGGCATCCCAGATAGAGGGTGTCTTCATGCACGCTGATATCCCAAGCACCGTAGGTATTGATGACCGTTCTGATGACTACGGGACTAGAGGGATTGCTGACGTCAACCACCACAAGACCTGTACTGGAATCGGCAACATAGGCAATTTCTCCTACCACGAAGACATCTAGGGAAAACGAACCAACAGTGAGACTGCTTAGCTCTAATGGGGCGGAGGGGTTACTGACATCGAGGATTTGAAGAACTCCATTCAACTTGACGAGAAAGACGAGGCTTCCAGAGACGAAGAGGTTTTCGATACTTCCCACGAACGCATGGGTTTCGAGGATGACCGGAGTTACTGGAGCGCTGATGTCGGCGATGACTAATCCTCCGGAATCAGCGCCAGCGTATAGGGTGTCATCGTTGATTTCAAGGCCAAACACGCCATCGGGGATGGGAATCTGGCTTACCCGAATGGGATTGGAGGGGTTGTGGGCGTCTATGACCGCAACGCCGTCGTTGTTTGAAACGTAGGCGTACCCATCGCGAATTTCGAGATCATAGCCAACGGACCACCCTGGAACAATGACGTGGGGATTGGTGATCATGTTCACTAAGACCGCTGAAAGAATGCCTAGGATAAGCAGTAGGCCAGCTAGAATACCGGTCTTCGAACCCATGATAATTCGTTCAGCCTTCCAAGACCTTGCTAAAAAGAAGAGTGTTTGCGGCATAATGAGTGTATGATAAGGGACAGGAACGTCGCTTAGGAAATCATCTTGGTATGCGTCTACCTTGCTTGGGACGTTCTAACAGTCGATTTGGAATTAGTGTTTACGGCGGCTGAGTAGCACCGCTGTGAGCGTGAATGCTAGGGCGATTAGGACGGCTTCAAGGGGGAAGCCAGGGATGAGGTATAATCCTGGGGTGCCGATGTTGAAGCCGAGTGTGATGCTGTCTTGGAGTTCGCCAGCATAATACAGGCTGAGGTGGAGATCGGCACCCCCCGACTGGGTGCCAGTGACGGTGACCACAATTGTGGTGTTTTCACCAGGCGCGAGGGTTACTTCTGTCGCTGAGAGAGAATAGTCGAAACGACCAATGAAAGCTAGAGGTGAGGTTGTGCTGGTTTGGATATCGGCAGTTCCACCTGTAGTTCCAGTATTGATGATTTCGACATCGATGTGCAGGGTTTCACCAATACCGATAGTATACATTGTTGTTTCAGTGATGAATTGATAATGTGGAAGTGCCGTGATGTTCTTTGCTAAAAAGAATGGAGCCAATGAGAGCAGGACTAGAGCAGGTACAAATATTTTCCTCAGGATAATCCCACCTAGCTGAAATTATACGCTGTGGACAATAAATGTTTGTGTTACAGCTTTTCAGCTGCCCTGTATGCTTTCCTTCTTAGCTTAGGTTACTACAGGTGTTGCTCTCTTGTCGAAGGGGATCATTCGGACTGCCAGGGAGAACAGGTAGGGGTAATCCTTGCGGAGGTGGTCGATGTAGAGAAGCCATTCACTGAGCAGATGGGTGTAATGTTCTTAAAAGATAACCCAGTCAGCTATTCTTGTGTATCGTACTTTTCACGACATGTACACGGGTTAGATTGTGAAGATACCAATACCACCAAGCGCCTAGTCGGTAGATTGTGCGAGGGAGATTATCCGGCTTGCTATTGCCACAATTGCGAATCCAAGGATACTAAATGTTAAAACAGCATAGACTAGTGGGTGGGGGAATAGCAAGGTTACTACAATGAGAGCAAAGAGGAATAAGCCGGTGTATTTTCCAACAGGGTCATAGTGTGGTTTTTGCCTTCCTGATGTGAGGATGAACTGGAGGTACAATCCACTCAGTAGGAGCAGGACCCAAGCAGGGTACACCTGGGTGAGGGTGAAGCCCAGGAACATGGTAAGGATGAGGATGAAATCAGCGAGGGAATCCAGATAGGCTCTGAACACGGTCTTGGAAACTTGTTTGTATCGACGGGCGAGATACCCATCGAGGTAATCGGTGAACACCAAGAGGAGGAAGAGCGTGATGGTCCACACTAGCTGACCCGTGATGTAGAGGAGGAAGAGAAGGGGTGCACAGATGATCCGGGCTACCGTAATTACAGCGTGTATCTGCGGCCACCTTGTGTGAAGAGTGTTGGGAGTGTCTACGCGGAGTCCCATTAAGGGAGGGGGAGGTCTTCTGCTGCCTGAGTAGCGATTACTATGGGATTCGTGTTCCCATACGCGTCGATGTTTGGATAGAGGTTGAACAATTGTAGTTTCAGCACCACGTTTCCGTTGGCGGCTTCTACTTGGGCTTCTAGGGTATCCATCGCCCCGGTGCCATTCCCTCCAGAGGTGATAATCAGGGCTACATCGATACCTCCGAAGTCGCCGAGACGATTCACATAATCGGCGAGGGGGACGCAGAGCGCATTCCCATAGCTGGGCCCACCAAGGACCATAAGGTCGTATCCTGTTAGATTGGTGGGTGTTTGCCCACTTGCGGTGGTGACGTCGACTCGCCAGTCATTGTTGACGAGCCCATTCACGAATGCTAAGGTCACATCTTGGTGGAAGCTACTGATTCCCGGATGATAGACCACGAACGCGGTGCCCGTCGCACCATCCTCGTTGTACACGTACACATCGCTGATTCGGGGTATCACAGTCAGCGGTAGAAGTGCCAGAATTACTGTTACAGGTACCACGACTAATACAACGATCAACACAACACAACATATCGCGCAGAGTTTTTTTCGTGAAGCCATGTAATCAACTCATCGAGTACTAGGCATCTTTGGATTTGCATCAAGTATTCTTCCCGTTGGGCTCTTATCCTTTTGCCTCAACCATGAGTATCGCTATATGCTGGCTCGTAAGGCTGCAAAGGTGTTCGCGATGTGGGGGCGCCATTTCCGGTAGATGATGAGTCGCTCTTTCGCAGCGTCGATGAACTTGGTGATGGCGGGTGACTGGATGATGGCGTTGAGGGGGAGCCCCTTGGTGAGGAGGAGCCTGGCCGTGTCGATGATAGTATCGGTTACGGTGAGGGTGTCCTCAGCAGCCTGAAGGGCAGGAGTTAGGGCTCTGGGAGTGATGGAGGGGGGGAGCTGCTGGTCCGTGAGGGTTGTGCGGTTGGTGAGGTGACTGGCAATCCACTGCTGAACCGGGGTCGTAGAAGGGAGGACGGGGCTTAACAGGATAATCAGGTGGTGGTTCAGCTGCTTGAGGACCTGGTGATACTGCTCGACGTACTCCTGCAGATATTCTGCCTGGCTAATGAGCTTCTGATGACCTTCTCGGCTAGCCTCCATTTGTCGGTCCGTGAAGTTCAACACCGCGTCCAACCCCACGAACACAGGTATCGTGGCCACGAGGGAGGTGACTTGATCAAGGTACCGTCCAATGGAGATGATGAGTTCTTCAGAGGTTTTAGCGGTTTGGCTGCCTTTAAGGAGTCCCTTGAGTGGGGTGCGGAAGTCGCTGCGGTCCACAGCAACCCAGGCCATGCCAATTTCTAAGACCTTCTCAAAGTAGGGGCCACCAAACTGCCGTATCAGCTCGAAGAGGCGAGGACCTTTGTCGAGGAGGGCTTCTGAATCCGCGAGGACGCGTTCTGCGTCCACTTTGAGGCCTGCGAGGACGCTGTGAAGGTAGTCCCTTTCGAAGATCTTGGTTTTGAAGACGGTGACGCTGCCCACTTCCCGTTCCCGGATTCTGGTTGCCTCTTCATAGGTGGCACCAAGGCTGAAGGCGACGCTATAGAAGTGGTCAGCCCAACCCCATACTATTCGTAGATACCCTTCGATGTACCCTAGGGTCTCACAGAGGCGGTTGATCCAATCGCGGTCTATGTGCTTGAAGGCGTGAGGCTGCGAGAGCAGGGTGTCAACCTGGTCTGCGGTGTAGAGCCCCGAATCGACCTTGTGGAGTTCGAGAATGAATGCCCGTAGCGTGTCCAGGTGCTTGATTAGGTCGTCCCGCAATGAGCCCATAAATATGTGGTGTAGCGTTCATGCAAATAGCCTTTTCGGGTTGACTAGCTTCTGATGTGCTAATTCGTTCAATCCAAAGCACTCTAGCTAGTAGTTTAATTGCCCTGTTGTGTTCTTCAGGTTGGTGGATGGCGTATCTGAAATCCCACGCATTTTCAGGTAATCCACCAGATACTCTCCATATAGACTCTTATCCCTTTACCTCGTGAGTGGTCCTACCGGTAGGTTAGTCTTAAATAACTGCCTCCCACATAGAAGGTGGGCTATCCAGGGAAGGATACCCTAGGAATTGGGATGCGAACACCATGACGACCCACAGAAGGACCTACAAACGGGTAAGCCTCGCTTTATTCTTCTCCTGCTGTCTCATTGCGTTGATCACCTTGGGCCTAGCCGCGACGCCCCCCCTGAGGAGTGGCGGTATCCCCTTTACCCTGATTTC
The DNA here is from genome assembly GCA_016550485.1 of archaeon. GTDB lineage: Archaea > Asgardarchaeota > Hermodarchaeia > Hermodarchaeales > Hermodarchaeaceae > YT-063. Next base: position 525 of record JABXGV010000229.1, on the reverse strand, counting down.
TTGGCTGGTGCTGGTCTTTGTGCTGGTCTTTGTGGTTGCCCTCTACTTCTACCTGCGCTCACGAGGAAGAGGGTCACGACCAGACTCCGATTTGGAGGAAGAATTCACCTTCTATCCTAGAAAAGTCGAAGACGCTTTCGTCTGAGGGCTTGGTCTGTTGAATCAAAGCCTTTCGATGGTAAATTCTGGTTAGACCACGCCCTTCTGTGAAAGGATAGCCATCAAATAGTCCGCTGAATCACCCCTGCCTCCACCCAATGACGGATAAAACACCGCTTCACCAAACCCACATTCAGCCAATAGCGACCGGTATTCGTCGTCCGTATACGCCTGCATGCTGGACGAATAGCGCGTCACCTCACCGGATAGAGCATCGACGATATAGTAGCGTTGAATCGTTACATGGTGGTCCGTATCCCAGACATTCTCCTGGAGGCACAGGTGCGGCTTCTCCGAAAACAACCCTGTCTCTGCCGCGTACCATGATAAGGACCGTTCCCCTATCTTCGCGACGGCATCAAATGT
>JABXGV010000228.1 GCA_016550485.1 archaeon | reverse complement strand
GTTGTGAAATAGGTGTCCTGGACTGAGGCGGGAACAGGTCTTGACCATTCTTGCAGTTCATCTGCAACGATGAGAAGGAAAGCCAGTGGATGGTCTTCGAACGTTACCGTACCCAGCTCACTAGCGAAGTTATGTAGAGCAATCGCACGAGCAGCTTCGATGAGGGGACGATCTTCTGATACCCGTTTCCTTATATGCGCAGGTGTTCCCAGTGTTCTAAGCAGGCTAACTGCAGCTACAACACCGTGGTCCATCGTGCCGCTACTAGGCTGATACTCTTCTTGTCTTGCGTCTGATTTGAAAACTGCAGAGGTATCAGTTGTACTTGGAACTCCAAGCCCGCCTTTTATTAGCTCTTGCCACTTCTTTGGCAAGCCCTCACTAAGAATGGATAGGTATTGTTTGTTCTCTAGTTCGTTGCTCGCAAGGTCAATGTGCATAGGGGTGATCTTAATCCCCAGCGAAGGGTAGCATCGAAGCAATTCATTGACAAGTGACCAGTTAAGGGAACGGTAGAGCTTCTCAAGCGGGTAGCCAATATCGTGTAGTAATCCTGTGAACCACCAAGCCTTTCGCACCTCGTCCTTTGTAATGCCTAGCTGGTCCTCAACTATCCCCCCTAACTCGCCAGCTTTCGATTTAAGGTCAAGAAGGTAATCGCCTAAGACAGCGACGCGGAGCTGGTGGGCGGTATGGTCACGGTAAAATTTCCTTACATTCAGGAAGTACAATAGTGCATCGAATTCGGGTAGCATCCGAATGAGGTGAAGAATTCCAGCATTCTCAATGCCACGTTCCTGAGCCACCTTATAGAGAGCACCGCTTAAATCGAATAGTTTTCTTCCGAAGAGCCTACGGGTTATTCGTTGATCTATCCTTTCCCCTAGCCTTGCCATACGCTCGTCAAGTTTTGCAGTTTTCTCTTGAATCTCTCCCTGCCTTTCCTCTATTGCGTGTTCGGCTCGAGCAGCTCGTTCAGCAGCTCTTTCTGCACGGCGTGCAGCCTGTTCTAGCTTCTCCTTTTGTCGCGTTTGGGCAGTTTCTGCGCTTTGCTTCATTGATTTCAGTATCTCTTGCTGTAGCGTCTCTTGGAGACCTTCTATAATTCCGGTTGCGAAGGGTTTTGCAAACTCTGGAATGCCTAGTTCATCTAGCCCCTCCGGTGAGGCCAAACGGGCTGCCCTCTCCAGTTCCTCTTCAACCTTTGGTCTTTCTTTTGACGGTATTGGTAGCGAACTCACCAAGTCTGAGAGAAATCCAGAGAAACTGAAGCTAGAGTGACCAGCCCTAATTAGAACCCAAGAGTCGTCAATTTCTATTCGATGTGGCATAATGATTCAGTAAAGGGAGGGTGTAGTCGAAAATAAATATGTATGGCAGAACCCTCATCGTGAGAGGAGAATCTGCTGTGGGAGAAATTGGAGGATAAGCTTGGAGAACTTGGCCAACTGGGCTGGTACTAAAGCTTCTGCTCGATGGAATTGTCGACCACCAACATCTGTTACAATGACCGCGTTCCCCTCACTTGCCAGAACTTCAGCTATCTCGTACTGGAACTGTAGGGTTGAAGCAGCCTGTTTAACACTCCCCTTAAGGCGGCTAAAGAGTTTCGAGGGGTTCACCAGAAAAACTGCTGTGAGAGTCTCTTGGGTTTTGAGCTGTTGATGAAGCCGCCGATATTCGTTTAGTGCATGATCACCATCAAGGATTACTCTGAGCTGGAGGCGTTTCATACACTCGGAGAGGTTGCACTCTTTTCGGCGTAGAGCGTGCTGCAAATACAAGAATTTGATACTACGGTGGAAATCAAGCACATGAACATTAGTCTGATGTATCACTAAATGGACCATAAGATCGTGTAGAAAGCGAAGGTATGTACTATTGCTGACATGCATTATTGTGATAAGGCTTTCAGGAGTAATTTGGGAAGCTACATGACGAATGAGACAATGAATTATTGATTTTGATGCTTGCGGCGAATCTGATGAAGGCATTGTGTAATACCTACTCACACCCTTCGACCTCGTCAAGCCTTAATATCTTTAGGGGTGCCATATGGATTTCAGACAAATGTTTAAGTACAAGGATTTACTTTTCAGCCACCTGGGTGGTTCGTACAAATGCCCGGTAGGCAGAGGACTTCAGGAAAAGAACAGGATGAACACACAACTCCTAAAGATTGCACGTTCATACGGGCGATGCAGCTCATCACTGATAATATCTTGAAGAACATCGAGCATCTGCGGAAAAACCCGGAGCCTGTGCTTCGATTCGCTGCAATTATTGAGAAGGCTATCCGAGAGAAGCGGCATGTCTTCATTGTCGGCAGTGGTCGAAGTGCTATGGTATCCCAGATGTTTCAAACTCGTCTGGAGCATCTGAAGGCTAATGTTCATTTCATTACAAACAGCCGGTCGGTACCTGTCCTTCTAAAGGGTGACTTGTTAATTGTCATATCAGGTAGCGGACGAACCGCAATAGTGAAGGCAATCATCGAGTCCTACCTTGACAGCAACCCCCACATTCTTTCCATAACTAGCTATCCTGAGAGCTGGATTGGTCGAATGAGCGATCTTGTTGTACCCCTAGTTGGACGGACAAAAATCGACATTGCTCGAAGAGAGGCAGGTTACGAGGCAAGCCTTACCCCGGAGGGGACTCAATTTGAGATTGCCTGTGCAGTGTTTCTAGATGGCGTAATCGCCGAGCTCGTTACCCGCTTAAAATTAAGCAACGAGGAGCTGCTATCTCGCCATTCTCAAAGCACGTAAGCATGGTTGGCAGCTGCTCTAGTTACCGAGCAGTCGAGGATGGAATCGCTGTTTTGTTTAGAGAATGATAATGTCGAAACATATTTGAACATGCTATAGGGCAGAAGGGCAAATAGGCGAGTACAGTGCCAACACGATATCGTTGTCCTCTCTTTGTATGGAAAACCGGCAAACCCCTGGCCAACGTACTTGGATCTTTAACAGGCAAGTGGGAAGTACGGATGCAGCGAATGGGCGAGATGGTAGAGCTGCGTATAAGCTCGGCAGCTGATGTTATTCCCCTGAAACTGAACCTCAACATCATGTCCGGTCAGGCATTGTGGGGTTACATAGATCTGCCAGTGCTCCAAGAACAGGAAGAACTTCTCAAGCAGGTCACCGAGCAGCTCAGTAAGGTAGCTGGGGCCACTATTGGACCACTGAAACGCCGCGTTAAATTCAAGTTTGAAGGCGAATCAATCGAAACTGAGACGACAACAGCTGAAGTCTATAGCTGGGTAATCAACTATGGGCTCAGATACGACATCACCCAGCTCACTAGGTTCCTCACTGCTCTCGACAGTGCCATCCGTCAACGAGGCGGGCAACCAATTGAAGGCAATGAGTTCTTCGTAACCTACAAGGATGGAGCACTCCAACTCCGCGACGAAAATATCAGCTTCGTCCTCGTCACCTCAGCAGGCTACTACAGTGCCTTCCTCCATATTGGCGAAACCGCTCTGGAACTCCAAATCTGCGATGAAGAAGACACACCCTTTCCCGCTGAAGAACTGGACGGAGTCATAAAAGATGCTGTCGCCTTCTTCGAATCCGAAGATGACATACCTCTTTCCGAACCAAGTCAGTAACACAGAGGCAAAGGGTACATGTATAAATCAGCCACGGTTAGTCGCTATACCAAGAGCTGGCTTCCGCTCACTTTTCGCATTGCCTTACTAGTTATTTTCGCAGCGCTAGGCGTTGTATTACGTCAACTGGCAATCCCGACATGGACCCTGTATGTAACCCTCACACCGGGATTTACTATGCCCCTCCTTACGGGGATGGTGTTAGGTCCTGTAGAGGGAATCGTGTGTGGACTAATGGTGGGGATAAGCGGGGCCTTCGCCCCAATCCCTGAACCCGTCCTGATACCCATCATCGGCAACATTGCGCTGGGCCTCAGTACAGGATTACCAGCTCTAATCCGTGAACGAATACCTCGTCCACTATTCATTGCGATCTGTCTTGTCTCTGCATCTCTCATCGGGGGGTTTTTGCCAACCTTTGGTGTAGAGACCCTTGTGTTCCTTGAACACCCCTTCGGAGCCGCCATCATCGCAAGCCTAGACGCAGTGCAGGCCACAATCTGGGTAGTGGTCGCCCTCTTCTTGGATATGGGAGTAAT
>JABXGV010000227.1 GCA_016550485.1 archaeon | reverse complement strand
ACTCTACACCAGTGTTGACCTGGATTGTCTGCACTTCGTGTTGTCCGATACGGTCAGCATCAATTGTAGTGGTTACATCACCAGCGATAACTAGAATTTCTTGGCGCCTATGATCAAGGCGCTCGACTATCGCCTCAATTAGCGATGTCTTTCCAGCACCCACGCTCCCAAGTATGTTGAAGGCGCGAATACCATGCTTATCGAAGAACGCACGGTTCTCTTTGGCAAGCCTTCGGTTGTGCTCTAAAAAGCTCTCCTGTAACTCAATATCGACGGTAGTTGACGAAGAGGGCTGGTCATGATGATGATGTCCATGATGATCGTGATGGTGTTCTCCTTCATCAGGCGTGATTACGGTTCTTCTACCTTTTCTTTTGGGTGGTGACATTTCTCGGCCTCTTGGACTTCGCTTTACAGAGGGTCTTGCTCAACACTTTATCAGAGTTTCCATTTTGCAGCGGTAACAGGTAAAGGAAGAGCCCCAATTGAGGTCTAAGCTCAGAAATAAATATAATGAGCACGAAAAGGAAGGGATACCTAAAATCAAGGGAGTGAGGTTAGGTATGCAAACGGTTCATGTTACCCAATCCCGTGCCATCCTGTCTGTCACAAGAACACTGGCATCGCTACGGTATTCCCTAGAGGATTTAGTCGGTGCTGGTGATGCTTCTGTAGAGGATAAAGGGACAACTGGTCGGATGACCCGTGGTCGTATGAGTGCACGACGAATAAGTCAACTGATTCCCAAGGCCGAACTTCGGTGTCAGAAGGCTTCAAAGGCGCTTGTAGAACTTGTCCTTTCATATGAGGGTCGAATGCGAGTACCTCAATCTTTAGCTCGAGAAAGGTATTACACAACTATCAGTTTCAATATGAGTTCTGAAATATTCTGGAGAGCAGAAACAGGATTTTGTTTTATCCAGGATCTTCCACGCCGGGCGCTTGGCGCAGCAACATGGTTGCTATCAACTGCTGTATTAGGGTATCCTGGAAGGCTGAGTCCCTATGAGCTAGATTCTAATCAGATGCGGGCTATCGTCGCTTATCTGACTAAACCTGGGAGAGGTGGTACAGGTGAATTAGTTCGTGCAGTGTTCGGCGACGTTAAAATTGGACAAAGCCAGTTAGAGGCTATTAGTCTGAAATCTCGTGAATTACATAAAGAGCCTTATTACGCGACCATTGAGAAAGGCGCGCGTCAAATACGTTCCATTAACTTCATAAGTCCTTTAATCAGGGAAACTGGAAGGTCGTATGCTTGTCGTCTTGACGCAAGGGGCTCTATCCTGATTTATGGTCCGAGGCTCTCCAACAAGGCTTTTCGTGCACTTCTTAATTTCTTTGAAGAAATGCTTTCGATAAAAACATGAATTAAGGAAGTTTATCATTCGAGGCACTAAGCTTATTTGGGTTCGTTACTTCTATTTGAAAAACCCAGCGAGGGGTAAAACAATGGTACTGATAACAAGCGGCAGCCCGTCAAAAACACTTGCTTGGAAAACCGCTCAGGCGCTAAATGCTGAATACCTAGACACCGAAGTCAAAATGTTCCCTGATGGCGAACTCTATGTCCGATTTCTAGGTGAGGTATCGAGAGAGGATGTACTAGTTATTCAATCATTAGGTCATAAACCGAATCAATATCTAGTTGAGTTATTCCTGATGCTTGATGCATTAAAGGATCTAAAGGCGGGAAGAGTAATAGTTGTCACTCCCTACTTTGCTTATGCCCGCCAGGATGAACGATTCAAACCCGGTGAAGCAATAAGCCTCCAAACAATCGCCAAATTAATTGAAAGCGCTGGTGCGGACCACATATTCACCATAGACTCTCATCGTCATCGAGTCATAGATGTCACTAAACTTACCAAAATCCCGCTAGTTGACATCAGCGCGATGGGTGAATTAGCCAAACATGTAACGAGTCTATATAAACTGAAGAACCCTGCTGTTATCGGTCCTGACGCAGAAGCTGAGGCGTGGGCAAAAATCGCAGCGGAGACAATCACTGCTGATTATGATGCACTCGAAAAGAAGCGGTTCGATGCAGAAACAGTTGAAGTTCGCCCACGCAAACTTGATGTAAAGGAACGGGATGTTTTAATTGTCGACGACATAATATCTACAGGTAACACTATCATTAAGGCAATCGAAGTCTTAAAACAGCATGGCGCAAGGGATATCTATGTAGGCTGCGCGCATCCTCTGCTTGTAAAGAATGCACTTATCCGCATCTATCAGGCAGGCGCTAAGTATGTCGTTGGTACAGACACGGTGAGTTCACCAATCGGTCTTGTATCCGTGGCTCCAGTCATCAAAGCGGCTGTTAGTAAGATACTCTGAAAGTGTGCCGGAGGTTCTCCCAAATGCCCCTGAAAGCCCTAAAATGCCCTGTATGCGGTGAACGCGTCGCATTCAAGGTCACCCAAGAAGTCGTAAAGAACGCAACCACTTTCCCCGTCCCATTCAAAGTCATCCATGGTGACCATAGTTTTACGGTTTATCTCGACTCAGGACTCTTAATCAGCCGCGTCTCAGCAAGAACAACCGACTCTCCTCCTGTTGAATCACCTTAAAGCTGATCTATACAAATGGAGCAAGCCAAAAAGCCTAAAAAGAACCTATATTGAGAAATCAGCTAGGAAGCCCGGTAGTGTAGTGGTCAATCATCCGAGGCTCTGGAGCAGTGCCATTGGTGCTGTGGAGTGACCTTGGGACCGCGGTTCGAATCCGCGCCGGGCTACCACTCCTTTTACCTCAGGGATTTCGATTGTGAATCTGTGAATTTAGCGGTCGAAGAAGATGCTTTTTCCGGTCGCTGAAAGTGGAATACCTATGATTATGCTGCACTCGGGAAGGAGTTTGAGCCTATAGGCAGCTACACCAGCCCGGAAGAAGATCCGATTATCCACATTATGAATTTGGGCAGTCTTGACGGCGCTACCAAGAGCTATGCCTAAATCGAGAGCTTTGATAATACAATTGGGTCCTGTGAAGAACTTACCCTCCTTCGGTGCTGCTTCTAAAAGTTTCGCACAAGATTCGAAGCCACAAGCACCGCAATTTGTGCCGAGGATTCTCGGACCTTTAAGGCCGATGAGCACTAGTACAGGCGATTGCTCTACGCTCTTAGCATCGCGAAACCAATGATCATCAGTTTTTCCAGTGATTTTTCGCATCTCGCGTGCTACGGCATCTTTGTCCTTGCCGGTGAGAATCATAGTTTCGATGTCATCCGCGCCTTTTCCTTTTGGTGCGGTACGAGCTGCAAGGAGCATTAGTCGAGCAACTTCAATTACTGATTTTGATTCTTCGTCTGAACCAGAGATTCGCATGTCAGGCACCGCTTCTTCCTTAAACATAACATCTACAAGAGTTTTAGGCAAAGTCGAAATAGAACGATAATCGATGAAGATAAAGCATTTCGATGTAGTTGTTGTCGGAGCAGGTCCTGCTGGGCTGATGGCGGCTGAAGAATTAGCACAACGGGGTGTACATGTCGCGGTTCTCGAAAGAGATCAAATACCGGGGAAGGAGAAGCCCTGCGGGGGTTTTCTAACAGCCAAGGGAATGGTGGATGGCAGAATCCCTCTTTCGCTAGCTGAGCGAGTCACTTCAGGTGTCTCAATTAGTATATCTAAACAACCTCTCCGCCAAGTGAATTATGAAAACCCTATAGGTGTCCAGCTAACAAGAGAAGCTTTAGGAACTTATCTTTGTAAGCGCGCTAGAAAGAATGGTGTTGAGGTATATCTAAATCACGAAGTTATAGAATGTAAACGGGATAATGGCTGTTGGAAGATTACGGTCAGAGATACTCCCTACACAGTCCAATCTCCTCTGCTCGTTGGCGCCGATGGAGTGTCGTCAACAGTAGCGCGGTTAACTGGGTTGCGCCGTCGTTTTACTCGCAACCAACTAGGAATCACAATACAAGCTAGGGTCGAATTATCTCCCGCGACTATTACCGAACGTTTCGGGAAACGAATGGAGTTCTATTACGGAAGCAATATTTGCCCCTTTGGCTACGCCTGGATTTTTCCAAAACACGACTGTTTGTACGTAGGTATTGGGTCCTTACTTTCAGCAACAACTACCAGTCTTGACTCCTACTTGACCTATTTCATACAAGGACACCCCATTGCCAGTACTCAACTAGAAGGAGGTCGAGTAAGCAAAATCGAACGGGCTCTAGTACCTCTAACTTATCGAACTGGCTCCTACGGCGAAGCACTACTCCTCGTCGGTGACGCAGCTGGTCATTGCAGTGCAATTACCGGTGAAGGGCTCCATTATTCCATTGCGGCGGGGCGCATCGCGGGTAGGATTGGTGCTGATTGTTTAGCGCGAAGCGATGTCTCAGCAAGAATGCTTCGCAGATATGAACATCTTTGGCAGCGTGAAATTGGTAATGATTTGAAGTGGGGAGTGCGTCTTAGGAATCTATTCTTCAGAGGTTCTCAAACGGAAAGCATCAGTTTCGGAATGGGCTTGGATTATAGATTTCTTAAATTAGCAGCAGACTTGATTGTGGGCTTCCGTTCCTATCGGGACCTAGTGTTACAGGCAGCACCGCTTTTTCTTTGGCACCGCGTTCGTGGCTTGGGAAGGGCAAAAGGTTCAAATTAAAACTAATGCCTTGACAGTTAAGGTGTAAAATTGCTGAGGAAGATACGACTATCTCTTGGAACAGCCGCTGCTCTGGGATTAATCCAATGCAAGGTTGACGCAGTTCCAACAACCGCGTATACAATGACGTACACTCCGAATCGCTGTGCTGCAAATTGTGCATTTTGTGCTCAAGCGCGCGATAGTCAAGCACCTGCAAATCGGCTCTCTCGTGTTACATGGCCCGCATATTCTCTCTCCAAAGTACTTTCCAAGCTTTCCTTACTAGGCAATGATTCTCCCTTTCAGCGACTGTGTTTCCAAACCCTAGTCTATCCTCGGTTGAGAGAGGATCTCGTTCACCTAATAGATTCCGTTCACCAAATCTCGCCCACACTTCCCCTCTCTGCTGCTTTACCTCCCCTCCCCAAAACCGTCCTATACGAGCTTAAAGAGTTAGGGCTCGAGCGCGCCGCCATTTCCCTTGATGCTGTATCACCTATAATATTCCAGAGAATAAAAGGACGGGGTGTAAAAGGACCTTTTCGCTGGGAAACTCACATTCAATCCCTTGAGGACGCCCTTGCCGTATTTGGAAAAGGTAAAACAACTACGCATCTCATCCTAGGGCTTGGGGAAACCGAGGAGGAAACGCTCAATCTGATTCAAGAACTGACTAATCGCGGAATAGAAGTTGGGCTCTTCCCATTCACACCTATAGCAGGTACTCCCCTTGCACACCGGACAAGACCCCCCCTTGAAAGCTATCGCCGGATTCAGCTAGCGCATTTCATCTTGAAGCGTCATATTGCTAGAGTAGAGGACTTGAAATTCAACAAACAGACCCAAACACTTTCGTCCTTCGGCATCTCTAGAGAGGAATTGTCGGCTATCATTGACACCGGGAAGCCATTCCAAACAGCAGGGTGTAGTGGATGTAATCGACCCTTCTTCACAGAAAGACCTAGTGAAATCTATAATTATCCTACTCCCCTTCCAATCGAAAAGCTGCATGAGATTCGACAGCAATTAGAAGGAGTTATTTAGCGTATGCAAGGTCATTGGCGGCTTATCCGGACTGAACCGCACACAGCCTTCGATAATATGGCTATTGACCATGTTCTGCTGAATCGTTGTCAAAGAGGAGAGGCTCCGAATACCTTACGGTTCTATAGATGGTCCCCTTCTGCAGTTTCTATTGGACGATTCCAACGCATTCTGGATGAAGTCGATGTTGAAGCCTGTAAAGAAAAAGGCGTTGATATCATACGTCGCCGCTCTAGTGGAGGCGCCGTTTATCATGATTTCGAAGGAGAATTAACGTACAGCCTT
>JABXGV010000226.1 GCA_016550485.1 archaeon | reverse complement strand
TATCCATAAGGAACGCTACTTCTTCATGCCGTCTAGCCATAAGAACAGAAGTTCCCGTTTTATCATATTTCGGCCGCCCAGCACGACCCGCCATCTGTTTATACTCCAAGACAGGTATTGGTTGATAACCTTCAGTCCGGTCGAACCGACGATACTCGTTGATAACAACTAACCTTGCAGGCATATTGATGCCAGCGGCGAGAGTGGGAGTGCAGCACACAGCTTTGATTAAGGCTTGACGGAAAGCGTCTTCGATAAGTTTTCGTTCAGTATGACGGAGTCCTGCATGATGGAATGCGACGCCTGCACTAACAAGTTTGGCTAGTCTGTCAGTTACCTGAGTGACTTCTCCTGATTGTAGAATACGCCTAGAAATTTCATCTAGTTCACTTCTATCCTGTTTGGATAAGAAGCGAGATACAATGGGGCCTAGGCGCTGAGCCGTATTCATCGCTGATTTCCTTGTATTTAGGAAGATTAGGAGCTGACCCTCGTCACGGAGCACTTGACGTGTGATATCACCGATAGGAAACGATGAAGCGGGCGTATATCTTTCTTCATCACCTTCAGCAAATCTCACTCTGCCCTCGTGATAGACACCCTCCCGCAGTGTCACAGGACGCCACTCACTCGTCACAGCCACCCCTTCAAGCCAAGCGGCAAGCTCCTCCGCGTTGCCCACCGTTGCGCTGAGTGCAAGGATTTGGGCTTTAGGTGCAACCTGTTTCAACCTGACAAGAACAACCTCTAAGGTTGGTCCACGGCCTGTGTCGTTGATGAGGTGGACCTCATCAGCGATGACAATTCCAATTTGAGATAACCAGCTTGCTTGGTGGCGGAGCAGGGAATCGGCCCGCTCATTCGTGCATACGAGGAGATCATAGACCCCAAGTTTTTCATCTGCCGAATCGTAATCTCCCGTGGTCACACCAACCTTCACGCCTAATTCCTCAAACAGAAGGAAATCGTCGTATTTCTCAGAAGCTAGGGCTCGAAGGGGGGTCAAATATAGACATTTCATTCCACGTTCAAGAATCGTTTTTAGAAAACACGTTTCGGCGATAAGCGTTTTTCCTGAAGCTGTTGGTATCGCAGCGACTAGGTTTTTCCCATCTAGGGCTCCTGCCTCTATTGCCTTTTGCTGTGGAGGATAGAGTGTCGTGATGTTTTGTTTTGCGTAAAATGCTTTGACTTTTTCTGGCAAAGGTAATTCGCTGATACGTACTATCGCTGCTTCCCACCTGCTTACTAGCTGCTCTTGATGTATTTGAGCATTCCAGGTCGGGGTTCGAAGATGAGTCCTTCCTTATCTCTAAGCTGGATAATGGCTCGTTGAAGAAACTCGCGAGTTATCCCTTCTAGTTCAGCTCGTTGCTCTAGTTTCTCTAAGGGCACTGCTCCACCAATTTCCTCTTGTAACTCGCGAATCATCTTGAGGATTGACTGGATTTTATCGCTTTGAGATTTAGGTCGGCCCACTACAATAGAATCGATGTCAAACTGACCAGTTTCCGGATCTACGCCCACCTGTCTAAGCGAAATATGAACCAACCTAATAGCTGACTGGGCATCATCGGCTAACACTTTTTCACGCAGTGCCATCTTCGCATGAGCCTCTGCGAGGCGAATGAGAGACTCCAACTGCCGAGCGGTAATTGGGACAGGCGCGTTCTCTCGTTCCCCCATCTTGCGCATCTGAAGGTAGAAATCCTTCAGAACCTTCAAAGCCTCCTCAGTAAGAAGCGGCTTAATCTCTCGCCGAGCGTGAGCGATGTACTTCCGAAGAAGATCCATCGAAATAGGTGGCTCTCGGGGGATATCTCGGCGCCTATGAAGCTCGATGATATGCAAGGCCATCCGCTCGTCTCGCTCGGATTCCGGCTGGTCTGTCAACGTAAAAATAAGGTCAAAACGTGACAACAACGGAACAGGTAAATTCACATTTTCATTAAACGGCCGCTCAGCAACATAACGACCCAACAAAGGGTTTGCTGCTGCTAAAATTGCAGTACGCGCATTGAGTGTAGCAACGATGCCTGCCTTGGCTATGCTAATCGTATGTTGCTCCATCGCTTCGTGTATTGCGGTCCGATCCTGTGGGCGCATCTTGTCGAATTCGTCGATTGCTGCGAGGCCACGGTCAGCGAGGACTAGCGCACCTGCTTCTAGTGTTAGTCCTTCTGTGTCTGGGTCTCGTAACACTGCTGCTGTCAAGCCAGCGGCTGTGCTTCCTTTCCCGCTGGTGTAGAGCCCACGAGGAGCGAGGGCAGCAATATACTTCAAGAGTTGGCTGTTGTGCACGATGAGATTTCCTTGGGCTAGGAGGAAGTGACCATCGGACGTGGCGATGTCATATACTGTTGTCTCATCGTTTACATGTTCAATTTTAATGATTGGATCCCAGAAAATATCTGAGTAGGCAAGTGCTTCAAGCCTCTTTAGGGATGGCGATTGACGATTTCTTGTTTGACAGTGGCGTAATTTGGTAACAACCTTTTGGAGGTATTTTCGTCCCATGCGCTGTCGGTAAGTTTTGCCGCGAAGTTCTCCTATGAAGCTACGTGTCCAAGAACCTCGTGAACTTCGGAGCCCAAGTTCTCGTACTGCTTGTTTCAGTAATGTACCAAAGTTAGGTATGATGTCTCGTGACTGATATCGCGTTCGGGATATTAGCCGCCTAACTAGTTGATCGAGTTCTTTTTGTTTTTCACTTGATACAAAGCCTATGTGTTTATGGTATTGGAGCACATCTACTCCTTGAATGCGCAATTGATAGTATACACGGCCCTTATAGAGCCCCTTTGTGACTTCTCTTCTCTTGATAGTAGTGTATATGTTGAGTGTCGACAGGAGGTCACTAATCTGATAAGCAAGCTGCTCACTTTTTGTGATAGCAGTTACTGCAGCCCCTCTTTCATCTACAGTACCATCGCCTGAGAAATAGGCTGATAGTAGATTGCAACGGAATGAGAGAGAGGCAGCTAGGAATAGGTCTGGTAATCTCTTATTGGCTGCTCCAGTTCCAAAGTTTTGCTCAAACCATTGAGCTATACTGGATTGGCAGTACAGAATTCTTCGTTTGTACACAGAGGCTTTTCCGAAGACTGCTATTAGGTCTTCTTCTACTACAGATTTAATTGAATTATCAGTAGAGGAAATACAAATATCGTTATTATGGACATTACCCTCAGCAAGATAGATTCCTATAATTCGTGCCAACGAGGAGTTAAGCGGCAACCAGCGGGGGAACCACGATGTGTCTCGCTTTCTTCTCAACCAAGAACCTGAAGGGATTATAACCCGTCCATGAATTATATCGCCTATAGTATTTGGCGTAACATTCGCAGCAGAAGCCGCACTTCGTGCACTGGTCAACCCAGCATTCACTAAAGCGATTTGCGACCGTATCGTTTCTGTGCTTACCATGTCTGTTTGAAGAAAATCCTCTGTCAGATCCAAGGCAGCTTGTTCCTCGTTAAATCTTAGATTTCGAGCAATTGGTAGGTAGACTCCAAGACGTAGGTCCTGGATTTTAGTGACCTTTAGTTGACCACCTTCTATTGTTGTGAACGAGTGGTCGGGTGTAGCAAGAACCGATCTTCCTGAACGAGTCTGTATCCGGACTAGGTGCTTTGTTTTGTGACGGCTGACTTCGAATATACGAGCCCGCTGTACCTTCAGCGTTAATGGGTCCATTGCTTGTGTATATAGGTTTGATTCACCATCAAGAGGTAAGATTTCTGTATCGCCTTGAAGAACGGTTCTTTCAACATTTGATTCCATTAGAGTGTCAATGAAGGGGCCGATTTTTTCACGTGTCCATTTAATACCATTATCTGTGGATTGCCCGATGTAAATTAATTCAGAACCGTCGATGCTCTTGGCTGTTCCAGGATCCCCTACGAGGAGGATGTTGGAGTCGCCTCTTATTTTAACACCATCTGAGAGTTCTTTTCCGACGCCGCCGAATAGGAGAAGGATGACTGCTTCTTTGATGTCAGTGAGACCATAGATACTTGGCGCGACGCTGTTGATGATTTTTCTATGAATGAGAGGGTCTTGGGAGAGTTTGATGATTTCCTCCTTTTCTTTGGGGGTGATTTCTAGACGGTCTGCTTCACGCTCTAGAACGTCTACACTATTCGTCATGAGGAATACGCTAAAAGTAGGTGCCGCTTTACGGCGGACTGCTGAGATGTCCTGTGAAGATTTAAGGACACCTACGATGCGGACAGGGTCACCAGGTCTTGCGAGGTCGACGAGGTCGTCAAGGAGGAAGCAGTCCAGAGCACGAGGTAGAGTGCCGGGGGGTAGCTCTTCGGGTTTTTCTTGGAGGCGGATTTTTTGCCAATCTGTAAACTTTGATTTCTCAGCGAGTAGGTCGAAGGGACCGCGTCGGCTACCACAGGCTTTCTCGGAACAGAAGGGTGGTGGTGTGTACTGCCCAGCTTGTGGAATTACCATTACATTTCCACATTGGCGGCATTTGAACACCCCCTCAACTAGAAGGGGTTTCACGTCGCTAACACGTGTCACCATGGCATCTACTTTTATGAGGTTGCCAATGTGCTCAGATCGTATATCTCTGACAGATACGTCGTCAGGTACCTCTCTGAAGCGTATGTGGAAAGTTTCGACAGACCGTGCGTAATCTGGGATAACAACTCGTGCTATGCGGTGGATTGCTGTCGACGCTGCTTCGATTGCTTGATCTGGGTTTTCACGGATTGCCTTGGCTAGCTCGGGATCATGACTTGCGATGTGGTCAAATTGAACTACGACAGAACGTTTGTCACTAGTCTCCAATCGTTCAATGGCATCCCGATAAGGAGTTTCTCCCTCCACTGTCTTGAATGAATTTAGAAAATCTTCGATTCGAGCTGCGAAATCGATTTCTTCAGCCACCATTTTCCACCTCTAATACTACCCTTTCCCAGTTTCGTAGGAGATTTGTGAGGCGGTCTACAAGCCAACACTCTTCTTCCGTCATGTTATTCTTTATCTCATCAAGACGATCCTCACGTAATGAGATTTTCATTAGCTTCAGAAGGCGGCTTGTTACAAGATCTCTCAAAAGGCGTTCCATTTTGTTCTGTGCTGCTATACGAACTTGATTAGGTGATTGTTGGTTTTCTCGGAGGAGTTGAGCTATGCGTTGTTTCATAATGAAGAAATAACTGGGTGATAATTGCTGAAGGTCTGGTTCACTGGTTTCACGCCATAGGGCTTTCTGCAGATCAGAAGGGCCAATATCAGTATCTTTAACTCGAACCTTTTTTTGAGAAGCCAGTACTCCAGCTATCCATCGCGGTATATCGATTTCGCGATCCTTTTCGAATGGACCATACGTAACACCTTGAACAGTGAATTCCTCGATTTTCTCAAGAACTACTACTGTTACTGGAGAATTTCGATATTCAAACAAGATGTCATCGTACATTGTCTTGACTGCCATCTTCCTTCACAACCCATTTGAGTACGATAATTTACCCTCTGATTCGCCGTCTTCCGCTAGTCGACGTCGAAGGATTTCGCCAACGCGTTCATCGAATATCTCAACAGGAATATCCATAAGAGTAAGCTTAGCACGCCTTCCTCGCTGCCCACCACCAATACTTTCCACAATTTTACCTATTATACCTAACCTTGCTAGAGCATCGATGGTTTTACGAAATGTTGGCATTGCTTGTTTTGTGGCACCGTACTCTTCGCATATAATCTGGTAGCTATCAAAAACCTTAGCAAAAGTTGTCGCTTGACTCATTTCTAGTTTAAGTTGTCGAGAAACCGCAGCGAGTACCAGAAGTTCTTGGTAACGCAAGCTGTAAAGTACATCTGATCGAAGTTCGGAAAAGACTTCCTGCTTCGCCCTTCGTATCATTTCAGGAGTAATAGGCCGAACGTCATACCTATCGGCTGCCTTACCAGCCCATAACAACATCTCGATACCATGACGCGCATTTTTAGTTGCCGCCGCAATATTGGCTACCATACGCAAGATGGCATCAGGAACGATATTATCATGAAAGGCTAGCTCTGTTCTGTATTTTAGAATCTGGTAGAGCTCCTCTTCACTATAAGGAGGCATTTCAATTCGGTCATTTAATCTACCTGAAAGGGGGAAACTAAGGCTATTTTGCCAGTCGGTAGTGCGACATGCGATTAAGGTGGAGATGTATGCTTGTCCGTGATTCGCAACTTCGCTGGAATGAATAAGACTCAATAGGTCCTGTCCTAAGAGGTAAGCTTCATCAAGGCAGAGCACTAACCGGATGTTTTCACGAAGAAGTCGTTTGTTGAGCATGCTTGTGATTTCTTCATCTGAGAATCCTCGACTAGTAACTTTGAACCGTTCTGTGAGCAAATCACGAAGGATTGCGCTTTTTGTTCGAAACATAAAGCAATCATAGTATTCAAACCGCACGCTCCCTGCTGCGCCTCGTTTTGCTGCTACTTTTTCTAGTGCGCGTCCAAAGAATTTGATTGAAGCAGTCTTTCCAGTGCCAGGTCTTCCTACAACGGCAACATTGACAGCATAAGCTCCTTCCTCATTAAGTAGCGGTTTGAATGTATGACTGAGACGGATTAATTGGGATTCTCTATTCGGAAGTTTGGATGGGATAAACGCGGGGTGGAGCGTTTCTTCGTTCTTAAACACTGTGGCACTTAGTAACGCCCTTTCAATTAAATCATCATCAGACATATCAAATATCACTCTTTTATATCAATTCATCATCAGAACAGTATGCTGAAACTGAAGTAGGGGCGGTCATACTGATGAGGGAACCTCCTCTTCTTCAACTTTTTGGCTTGCGGGTTCCTCGCCACAGCGCACAGCGGCAGGCGATTCATCCCCGCTCGTGGGCCTACTGATCTGGGAGGACCCCCTTGTGCATGGGGTTCTCCGGCCCGCGGCTCTCGCACCCCGCAGCCTGAGCCTTTCAGCCTTGGCTTTGCGGAGCGGTTTTGTCAACCAATGGTCGAGAGCCGCCTCATCCAATGAATAGATGAGCTTCATACCGATGTTGAGTGCTCCGTTCACATCGGCTTGAATTTTAGCGCCACAGTCCAAGCAGATTAGGAGTGCTTGAAAGGGTCGTCGTGTGTTTGGTGAGCCGCATTTGGAGCAGGTGCGGCTGGTCCACGCCTCCGGCACCGCCACCACCCTTTCCCTTGGCAACCCAGCTTGTTTGAGTTTGTACTGGAGCATGGCAGTGATGCGAGCAAAAGCCCACCGGTGGAGTTCCCGTCTGTGTTTTCGGGATTTGCCATCGCCCTTGCGGCGTGAAGCGCGAATCCCCTTGAGTCGCCCCACTGCAACGTAGACTGTGTAGCGGTGCTGGAGCCGCTGAACCCACTCCACGATTTGAGTGGTGAGTTCTTGGTCGTACTGAATGGCAAGCTGCTGGCGCGTCTTGGATAGTTTCTTGAGACGCCGAGTGATATTCTTGGTGGACTTCCTGTGTTTCATATATTCTGCCAGCTTGCGCTGTAGTGAGGCAATCTGGTTATCGAGCCCGTTAATGGTGCGCCTTTTTTCAGGTTGAGTGAAGAAGCGGATGTCCTCTCCCTGCAGTTTTGGTTTAGGCGTTAACAGCACGGCTGTCGCCGCCTTCTTCTCCCCCAAGTCGAGGGCAACCACTGCTAGAGGTTTGTCTGTGGGGGGAACTTTGGGAGTCACTACTTCTATTGTGATGTGGGCGTACCAACGCTTATTCTTGGAGCTTTTAACAAGTTGCACTGTCTTTGGTTGCCCCTTCTTCAGCGCGTTCTGGTGGTAACTAGACAGGTTCAGGGGAAGCCACAAGCGCTTACTGCTCCGACTTTGTCCTTTCTCCACAAAATAGTAAAGTTCCAGCCAGTCACAGGTCAGCGTGTTTGTACGGGTATGGATGAACACTGTAGTGCCAATGTTTGCTCGGCGGGGGATTTTCCCCAGTGTGTAGTTATTAGCCTGACAGGGTGGGCTGGGCTGTTTCTCTGTCAACCACCAATGGGCGACCCGCGCCAACTCATCCTCATAGTCAACATACTTTGGGTTCTGGTGGATTCTCCAATAGGTTCGCGCATGTTCCTTGACCTTTTCACGGTAGGAGTGCCACATCTCCACCGCGGTGTCGCGGCACTCCTTTAATTCACGGACACTAATTCTCGCGCCGAACTCTTGTTTAAGATCATACTTGACTATAGGGCGTCCTGGTGTCTGTGTCTTGCCCCGTATTAGGGGCTGGCTGGTGAGAGTTAGCCTGTCAAGCTCTGCCCTGTCGATACGCTGTCCTTCCCGTTCCTGCTTCCAGAGGTTTTCCTCCTCTTCTTCTAGGATGTTAAGGTAGCGCTTGATTATTGTTGTGTCTCGGGCGGTGAGGCGTTCCAGCTGGTGAAGCTTCCGAGCGGTCAGGCGGTCATCCATCAGGGGAACCTTCACCGTCAAAAACATACCAACCACACCTCCCCATCTTCGCTGTTAAGGGTTCTCCTCCTTGTCTGGTTCTGGATTGAGCCAGCGACTCAGTGACTCCGCCTGCCAGCTGGGCACTGGATCTCCTGTCTCGCTATTCAGTACCCCTATTAGGTGTTCCCCGAGTGCTGGTATGGTCGTGACGAGGTAGTTTGTGTGAGTGAGGGTGGCAAGCCGCTCTTGTGTAAGAACTCGCTTTTGGTAATGCCCGCAATGAGACACCTCCAGTAGGGTCATCGTGGTGAAGGAGCCTGCCTCCTTGGCGAGGCGAAACTTATAGTCAAGGTAGATGGCGCGCTGCCAGAGGACGGTCCAAGCACGGGAGCAGTTTCTGTGGGTGCTCTGGGTACACTCCACCAGCACCCGCCCCTCCACCAAGAAATCAAAGACCAGCGCCTCCCCCGCGGTACGCAGGAGCCATTGTTCTCGGAATCCGAATCCCACTGCTTCCATCATCTCAGCTACTAGGCTCTCTTGGACGGTGCGTGATTCCCTCTTAGTCAGGCAGGCTATTCGACCCTGTTCTGCGCCAGAAGGAGATGTGCCACGTTTTGTGCGACCCATAGGATTTCACCACAGAGGCTGAACCAAGGTTGTGTGAGAACCGCGGGACACACCAAGTTCCACAAGAAACTCCGCAAAAGGCATCAAAAACCCCCAGTCAAACCCAAAACTAGTGCCAAAACAAGCACAAACCACCAAACTTCACCACCGGTCCTCTTTGGTAAGGGGAAGATTTAAATGTTTCAT
>JABXGV010000225.1 GCA_016550485.1 archaeon | reverse complement strand
GCACACAGCTCTTACGGAGTCAATCATTCTCACCCTTAGTGAAAGGAAAGAACTTCTTTCAGAGATTATAAGAATCTATCATGAGTATTTCAGGAAATTACTTCTTAGTCAAATTCCGCTTTTCACCTCTACCATTGATAGTGCCTTTCAGAGCCTGGCAGTAGCTATGGCAGAGTACTATTATTTGATAACAGACCCAGAAAAAGAGGAATTTAGGAAGCAACTGAACCAGTTCTTGCTTGATATCATAACCGTGTTAACTGATGAATGGATAAAGAAGGAAATCGATACCTCGACCCTTTTTGCTGTAACCAATGCGATTTGCCCAGTTCTAACCATGGCGAAAGAGCTTCAAGCGGAAGAAATCCAGCTAACTTACTTGCTCTTACGTTTGTTGCACACCCCAAGCACCATCAGTGAAAAGACAACAAATCCCAGAGGATACGCTACTACCCTAGGAAATCTCACCAACACACTAGCATCTTTAGCCACTAAGATATTAGACGGCGAGGAGAGGAACAAGGTCCTGTACCGATGTGTCTGGGTACAAACTCACATTCACAAGTACTTCCTTTCTCAAGGAATTATCTGCCGGGACGATATAATTGCAGCCACCTTCAACATAGCCCAGATTACCAGTATCTTACCTGAGAAGATGCTAAACCCCTTGATAACAGCAATTGTCGCCCTGAATCGAGTTACCGTTCCTAACCTCGTGAAGTATGATTACGAAGCCGCCATTATCTGTTGGACACTCATCGATCTCTTCTTAAAATCTTGGAGACGCTTTGGGAAGGAGGACCACTACATTCGCGCAAGACGACTGCTTTATGTTGCAGTTAATGCGTTACGGAAGTTCGGCTTCAGTGAGAAAGCCGAAGAACTCCTCGCAGAATATGGAGCTCTTCTCGAATTTGACACAATAGAAGCTGAGACCTTCACACTGGAATAGGCAATCTATCATCTTATCTTTGGAGGGGGTATTAAGGGTAGCCCAACTCGTCGGTTAATAGTCTGATGACTTTGTGGCTGTGATTATTTCGAGTGCTGTCGAGAGCGCCGCCGTTTAACCAATAGATACACTATGATAGCTATTACAATGATAAGTACCAACACGATTAAGGCGATGTGGAGGGTTCCTAACACCGTTACAAAAATATCGTAGATAATCTCTGCATCGTTCTCATCGGTGGAGACAGACCCATCGTCTTCTCCGCTTGCGTGAAAATCGTTGTCATCGCCGGATACACTGTCGGTGGTTTGGTCATAAACGATGTCAAGGTCCGTTCCATCTATACTGATGTCAACGACATCATCTAGGTTCGGATAGACATCATCATCCCGACATTGTATCTTAATCTGATAGGTTGGCTTGTTCGTTACGGGTATCTCTACTCCAAGGAATATATTCGAGTCATCGACATTACTTGATTGACCAGTCGTTCGGCTTATTCCATCGACCTCAACGATGAAGTAGGGATCACCAGTGTAAACATCAATTGGATCAATCGAATCTTCGAAATCAATATACAAGAATAAAACGTGGATATACACGGGAAAGGGAGACCATTGTGCATTTACTCGAGAAGTCTCTACTGTTTGGTGTGTATTGTAAACGGTAGCAAGCGCTGGTTTTGGGCAGGTTACCGTAAGGCAGAGAAGCAATACAAAAAATCCGAGAAAGGCTATCCTTCTGGCATAAGGTTTCACTAAGCTATTTGTCATTTGCATCCTCCCATAGAGTGCAATGAGTAATAGTATGTTCACATTCTTCAAGCTTGTTCTTTCAAGCATGACTAGGTAGCGAATTTTCACTCCTTTTTGTACGAGGTTAAATTTAATGGTAGGGAGGCGCTTTTCAGAGGGATAGACCTAATGGTTATCTGGTTCTCGATGAATAATAATAGCTGGTGGCTGCGTGGCTCAGAGTAAATTCGCCAAGGATCTAAGTCGACTTCTAACGCGGTTAGAGCCATTAACCAATCCAACCGTGATGCGTGAACTCAAGAAGCTGAGGAAAATCCTAGTTCGACTTCATAAGCGACGACTGGTGAAAATTAACCACTCGGTCATCGAGCTTTTATGCGCTCGGCATCTCCTCGAGCAAGACTACCAAGTGGCAGTGGAACATGTTCTCAGTAGTGGCAACCTCATTGCAGATATCTTCGCTGTCAAACTTCAACTTCCTAATCCTCCCTCAGCGACCGAGCTAGACGTTGAGGGAGGGCTTGAGGGAGATACGATAGTTGTTGAAATCGAAACAGGGTTTGTGCCACCTGACGCAGCTCTGTTACCTGAACAGTATCGGCAAGCACGGATTTCTGCAAAAATTGCCAGGTACAGCGGTCACGCGAGAAGATTCATACTCGCCACCCCTAGCTCTCACGTTCTCCAAGTCCCCCAAGTATTGCTCCGCCCACCCCCCGCACGAGCCCCTAAGGAGATTCGTCAATTGAAAAAACAATGCGATTATTACTACTCTTCCCCGCCAATCTCCTTCGAAGCCCTGGCCAGTGTGGAAATTGATGTTATCTACATCGTACAAGTTGATCGGGGCATTGTCATCGAAATTCCTCCCCACAGGTACCTTGATACCATTATGCGAGCCCGAGGCATCCTCGAGGCGTGAGGCTGATAGTGTGTGTTCCAATCTAGAAATTAGAAAGGATGCTTATCCAATCAATCCTTTATTCGATTAGCTCTAGCCACTGTGATTTATGTAACTGTATGGACTAGTATTAACAATATTTATCTACCGCGGCAACGATACTCTAAGAGCCGCTTGAGGAGCACGCTTACGATGGATGTGTTAAGCCTCACCGTGCTGAGCGATACCGAAATCCGATAAAAAACGGTGGAGCGCCAAAGACTGTACGAAGAGGCTTGTCGGCAACCGGTAAGCTGAGCGACAGAACACCGAGCCGAAAGGTGCAAAAAAAGTCGCGGCAAAGACAGCAAAGCCGGGAGAGCAAAAAAAGATCGGAGCACCATCGAGGCTTAGACTCGAGCGGCATTTTTTTCTTTCCCACAGCTCCTTATTTTAAGATGATATGAGGGGGCTGACCGTGGTGGTACAGCACCCTCGAGCCACTGTTGCGGCGATTACCTTGACGACCTTAGAGAACTTGCACTCATAGCCGCAGATTACCCCTGCCAAGGTAATCATGTATCGGAGTGATAAAAGAAAGCATTACCCAGCGTGGAGTCATTCACCGAGTTGGTCGTCATGGGTAGCTTCTATTTCTCCAGTGCCTATTTAAGCTCCTCACATTACTTCGGTTTATTTCCGGAGTAGGTTTGGGTGAGTTGGCGGCAGTTGAACCAGCCGATTAATGAACCTTCAGGATTAAAGCTCGGTCTCTGCCCTGTGCTTAGTCGCTTGTTTGAACAGGTGATGAAGCCTAGTCTCTAGTAGTAGCGTGAATCCAGCCGCCGCCTTC
>JABXGV010000224.1 GCA_016550485.1 archaeon | reverse complement strand
GTCACCACGCTAATGTACTGCTTCTCTAGCGTCATAGGTCTCGGGAGCGACTTCCTCATCGCCCCTGGTCCAGCGGAGTTTGTCTACCTCCTTAGAGGGTACATGATTACCTTCCTAGGGGTTGGGACACTTTTCCTACTCATGGGTTGTATACTTATCATAGTGATATTCGCCACCACAAAGTTCGGATTGGCAAAAGTGGACCAAGTCCCCTCAACAAAGGCAACTTCATGAGGCTGATAGGTGCGTCTCAGATTCAAAAACAAGGCTGACCTAATACACTTAAAAGTGACAAAGGATGGATATAGCAGGATTGGTTCCCAGAGGGAAATATCTTGAAATGTGCTAAACACCCACGAAGAGACGCAATCGCAGTATGCGTGTCCTGCGGAATCGGTATCTGCAGGGATTGTGAAATCAAAGTCCAAAACCGAAGCCATTGCAAAGAATGCGTCGAAGCAGGAAGAGCCACAACACCTGCCGCTCCGCTCATCCCAAAGCCAGTCCCAGGAAAAGTTACTCCAGTTGCCACCCCAACAGGAATACCCAGTAAGGGCTTCTACAACACAGCTTCAATAGGGCTCATAATCCTCATGGTTGGAGCAAACCTGATGTGGATATCTGAATTCATCGCCTTTGGCTGGTTTCTCTCGATTAACGTTGTACGCCTAGTATCAGTTTGTTTATTCTGTGCAGGTGGAGTTATGAGCGCCCTAGCGATGTATGGTTTTCGCAGAAACTACGGTCCACAGTTGGCTTATATCGTCTTCATCATCTCAGTAATATTTGTCTGGTTCATGTTAATACCAGTCATCATCAACTACGGGTTCCTCGCCGGAAGCTTCATCCCACTCGCTTTGAATCCTGTATACTTAGCCTACATCATCCTCTACTATCTGGGGTATGTCCTCGCTGGAGTCATGATGATTCTGTGGGGTGCCACAGTGTTATATGTCCGCAACTACCTGGGCATTCCTGGCCTAGCTATGGCTACATCAATTCTCTTCATTATCACAGGCAGTTTCTTCTGCACAGTCGCACTAGCCATAGTTGCCCAAATCATGCTAATCCCCTCAGGGATTCTTGGAATTATAACACTATCCACAACCGATGTGCCTACATAGAATCCACGGGACTAACAGCGAAACCAGTGACCTAAATCGTCCCTTCTCGCGCCCGTAAACCCTACGGGCGAACCTCCCTTTTTTTTCGGGGTTGTCTACCTAAATGGGTCAGCATTCGCTCTATTACACGCTAGAGCGCGAAAATTAGTTCTGCTAGGGTAGATCCTCTTTTTTCAGCCTGTTCTTGCAGCGCGGGCAGGTTCCCTTGACCTTAAGCCAAGCTAGAAGGTCTATCCGGTGGGCAATTCCCTCGCAGTGAGGGCACTTGGTGGCGTCTTCCTCTGGTCCAATGGTCCCTTTACAGACTATACAACGCTCTTGGATGGCTCCGCAGTATCTACACCACTCCTGTTCGCCGGGAATGTAGGCTCCACATCGGCTGCAGTGGACTGTCGCTTCGGTTCCTCGTTTGTATGGTTGATTCATCTCTTCCACCTGATGGTCCGATTCATAAGGAATTCACCTATTCTCCATAATGGGTTAACGGGTGTCTTTCTGGTTGGGGCTGCCTTGGTGTTCTTCGTTGATCTCGCAGAAAGATGCCGACTCTAGCTGCCGTGGTACTCAAAGCTGTGTCCACTCCAATTTGTGTGATGACAAGAACAGAACCTTTTACCTAAAAGCCTATCGTTTAGCTGCCTTCGCTCTGAGGTAGTGGAGCCTTTCCGAAGTTTAGCTGGTAGACGAACCATGAGCCATATTCGTGGCGAAGTTCCAGCCCTGCCTCTGCAGCCCAGCGTTTGGTGGTCTTTCTCCGGGGATAGTCCGGGTCTATGGCGAGTTCGCAGAGGGAGACCAGGCCATCCAGCTTCAGAATGCGGCGGCACTCCCGAAGCACCCCAACCGGATCAGGGATTTCGGGGAGGCACGCGATAGCAACGATTCGGTCAACACTCTCATCCTCAAAGGAGAAGCTGTGCGCATTATCAATCATGGGTTCAATGTTGGTGATGCCTTCTCTTTCTACTCGCTGCTTCAGGCGTTCAATGACCTCTTCTTGGATGTCGACCGCAAAGACCCTGCCCTCTGGGGCAACACGTTCAGCAATAGTGAGGGTATAGGAGCCCTTCCCTGGACCAATTTCGACAACACTCATCCCGGGCTCAAGGTGCATCCTCTCAGCTAGAAGGCCGGGTTTCTGGATGAACCTCCGCCGAATAGGGTTGTCAATCACCCTCGTTAGAGGTCCGGGAATCGGGAAATGCCAGTAGTGCCGGATGATTCGGACCACGACGCACATGATGAATAGGAGCATTACGAAAATGATTAGGAGCCATTGCAGGATTAACAACCAGAGCAGTATTCGCACCAGCCGCTCTTATCTACGTGTTTCTGTGGATAAACATTAGCTTAAAGGGAGGAGAATGAGGCTCGTATCAGACGGAGGGTCATCACTGGAAAGTATAAGGCGCTCAACGAACTCCTATTCATGCAACCCGTTGAACCAGCTTGTAGCATCAGGATACGCATCGATGAGTTCCCCTTGATTTTGCTTGCGTTGATTATCTTT
>JABXGV010000223.1 GCA_016550485.1 archaeon | reverse complement strand
TTCTGAAGAGACTGCTAAAACACCCAAAGAACTCAAACTTGATGAAAAGTGGCTGAAAATGAGTGCCAACACAATCATACCTTCTGGTGTCATTGCAACAAAGGACGGAAGATATTATCTAACTAGCTAGCTAGATTCTAGCTGATTCAGGTCAATCACTGAGAGGCGCTTTCCGAGATTTGTCTCCTTTGTCTCCAGTTTGTAACTACCTAGTATATTTTTTATTTTCACCAGTTTGATAATCTGGGATACATCACTAATCCATTATTTTCCATACTCATCTTGATGGCAGCGGGAGTAGGGATATCCATAGTTATCGTAGCCATCATCATTGTTAGACGAAAGTGATTGACACTCCTCGTAGAGGTAGGAAAGATTTTTTACCAATCGCTCCAAGCCATTAGAAGGAAGGAGCGGAGTTACTCATGTTCTCTGTTGATGAGGCAGGTAGGCAACTCGAAGAATTATATGCAACAGCGCTTGAGCTGGTATTCATGCAATCCGTAGGGTTGCCGTATGACCAAGCAAAAATAGTCAAAACCGCTGTGGCACTGAATAACCTATGTGAAAAGATTCTTGAGCAGCCCACCATTCCACGACTTTTACGTTTATCAGCACTCAATTGGCTCTCGCGAACGATTGCATATCCATACCTTCTCCAGTTTACTCAAGAATATCGTAACATCGCCGTGCCACTATTAGAGGTGAACGGTGATTCAGTAAATTTACTTACATGGCGGAATTATCGAGTCCAGACAGAGAATTGGGCGGAGCAAAGGATGGTCTTTGACTTTTTTGTAGAGCACGCTCCAAAGCTCATTCCAACGACAAAACAACATTTTAGCTCCTACCAGGAAATCCATAGTCGTTATAACGAAACTGTTCTTGATACGTACTTAGAACATGAGCAAATCAGCTATCCAGATCTTGTTGGGTTCATCACGAAAGTTGGTGAAAACGCACGGAAACCCTTTCTGCAAGCGGCTGAACACTATTGTCAGAAAATCAAGGGCGAATCCTTCGCATATTGGGATGATTTCATCTTCCTCGCACATCGTACTCTCAAGCCCTTGAATGCACATTTCAAGGAATTGGACCCACTTGCTCAAGTGATTAAGATATTCAAGCATCTTGGGTTTCCGATGGAAGAGATCAAGGTGGATTCAGAAAATCGCTCTAACAAAGCCATCCTTCCAAGCTGCTTTTCTATTCGTCTTCCAGGGGATACCCGTATTGCCTATCGACCCTCGAGCAAGGTAGGCGACCTTGATGGTTTACTTCATGAATTTGGCCATGGTATTCATGGACTAAGCAGTGACCCTGACGACCCCTTTTGGAAGCGGGAGCATGTTCCCATGAGCGTACTTGAAACATTCTCCTTCCTATTCGAAGGGCTTCTTAAAGATGAGCTATTCCTAACAAAGCAATTGAAACTAGAACCCGTGATAGCGCAAGATATTGTAGAGCGTTTAAGAGCAAATAACCTATATTTCAGGGTGTTCTTGGCAGCCAACAGCTTGATGAAACTCGCGTTTTGGAAGGAGGGGCTATCCTTTGACCAGGCCTCTCAACGGTGGCAAGAGCTTACCCGCCGCTTCTATATAGAAGTCCCCGGCGATTATTGGCTCCTCTACCCAATCAATGTTCAATTCACACTTTACAATCCCAGTTACCTGATGGCATATGTGCGATCAGTCCAGCTTCGCCATCTCCTCGTTGATGAATTTGGAGAAACGTGGTGGGAGGAGCCCCGTGCAGGAACCTACATCGCTGAACTTGCGGCGACGCGGGCAGAGTTTCCCATTAAAGAATTCCCTCTTGACCCTGACATACTACTAAAATAGTTATACGACTCAGTTTCTCATAGTTCCCCTCTCAATGACTAGACTTCGAATTAGTGTAGGCAACTGCTCCAAGAGGAGGTTTTCCTAAATTGGTCCTGCTTGATGACCTGCAAGAGATAGAAAAACGGTTGGACGCGGAAGGGGACACTAAAGCAGTTCGACGTGCTTTCTGGCGAATTATCAGCAAGATGAAACGCCAACCACGGGCTGGGGTCTCTGAATCCGAGATTGTCAAGGCCACAGAGATTCGGAATCGGCTCTTTCGGCATCCAGTGGTTATGGGCGTTGGAAAAGGCGTGTTCCTATTTCTTCTTTGTCTGGTCCTGGCTCTTCTCGCATATATCTGGGTGTTGATGTATCTCGTTGTGGATTTCTTATGGCTGAATGTCATTCTCCTCGTCGTGAGTATCTTTGTGTTATATGGGGCATATCCTATAGGGCGGTATTTTGGTGGGAAGATTGCCCGCGTGCAATTTGATGGGTTCTATCGGTACTCTCCTGGCGAGCTAGGGCTGAAAATTGAATATTCTAGTTATTTGAGGACGACGCTGCGCCGCCGGAAGTGGGTGTTTGGGTTTCCTGTTATCTGGATTTTTGGATTTCTAGCGGTCGAGGTGATTCTCGCGTGGTTCCTGAATCCTGCAGGGGTGTGGGGGGCCTTCATTATACTAGTGTTGTTCCCGGTCTTCTACGTCGCTATCTACTTTCGAAGAACGGGTGAGTTATATCGGTTCATCAGGGAACTCCGCATCGAACGAGAAGTCAAGCGGCGTTCGGTGTATTAGCTGCGGCTGAAAGTATTGTGTTTGAGGGGATGAGTAACATTAATATAATACTCTAATAATAGAATACTATACTATGCGAATACCTGAGCTGACTCAAGCCGAAGTTGCCATCCTCAGCCTCCTCAGCGAGGGCGCCGCCCATGGCTACGCCCTCAACGAGGCTATCGAGTATCGGGGAATGCGGAGCTGGACGGACATCGCCTTTTCCTCCATTTACGCCATCCTGAACCGCCTAGAAAAGGAGGCGCTCATCACGAGTCGATTAGACCCCTCGGCGAAAGGTCCTGCTCGGAAAATCTACCGCCTGACACGAAAGGGACGCACGACCCTCCTCAAGACCATTCGGTTATACATCTCGGAGCCTGAAAGTCCAAAATCCCGGATTAACTTGGGTGCAGCCTATATCGAGTTACTTCCCACTGAAGACGCCATCCAATGTCTGGAAGGTTATCGTACAAAGTTGCAAGAACGTATGGATCACATACAGAAGGTTCGCGCTCAACAGCAACCCGTACCCTTTGGTGCAGACATCATCTTCGACCATGGGCTCATCAAGGGACACGCCGAACTCGAATGGATTGACGACGTGCTCAAACAACTCAGGAAACGCCAGGAGAACCAGCAACATGAGTAGTTGCTACGTCATAGACGACTTCAACCATTTTGGCGGAGTGCACTGCGAAACCAGTGCAGTGCGAAAGGTCTTCCTCTATCACGACCTGCCCATCTCTGAGGAGATGCTCTTCGGATTGGGTGGCGGCATTGGCTTCATCTACTGGTATGTGAAACAGATGCCAGCCCCCATGGTGGGCGGACGAGGAGGCGGACGCTACTTCATCGAGGATGCAGCACGCCGTGCTGGCGCAACGATTACCGTTCGCCGCACAACGAGTAGCCGCAAAGGACATAGTTGGCTGGTAGAGAAACTAGCCACCAAAGAACCGGTAGTAATCTATGCGGATATGGCCTACCTGCCCTATATGGGGGTGCCGGAAGATGCGCATTTTGGACAACATGTCTTCGTGGTCTACGGTGTTGACGAAGAGGCAGATATCGTCTATATTTCAGATCGTGGACAGCGGGGGGTGACGGTAAGAGTTGATGAACTTAAACAAGCCCGGGGCTCCAAGTTCCCACCATGGCCACCTCAACATGCTATCTTTGACTTCGTGCTTCCCCAGAAATTTCAAGTTACCTCAAAGACTGTGAAGGAGGCGCTACGTGTCTGTATAGAGGGCATGCTGAATCCCCCCATCAGCAACATTGGACTAAAGGGGTTTGAGAAATGGGCTCAACTCATTGTGAAGTGGCCAGACATGTTCCCTCAGGAGAAGTTGTGGAATGCCCTCTACCAGGGATTCATCTACATTGAAACCGGGGGAACTGGTGGGAGTTCGTTTCGTCCCCTGTTTTGCCGGTTCCTCCAAGAAGTCGCCCCTCTACTCCAGAAGAACGAACTAGACCAAGTTGTTGCCAAGTATGAGGAGTCAGCGAAGCTTTGGAGTGAAATCGCCACTCTCCTGCTCCCCGACGAGTATCCCATGCTTCGTCGGGCGCGGAAGTTGATCCTAGAACAGAATCGGGTGTTTGAAATGCAGGAACCCAATGCCACTCAGCGCCTTCACGCTATCAATCAGGAACTCGCCTCACATATGACTGACATTCTCGACGAGATTGGTCATGCCCCAAGCTTTCTCCCCCTTGTGCAGGAACGGATCCTCCAACTCTCTGAGGTCGAAACGGAGGCAATCCACCTGTTGAAGGAGCTCATCTAGTAGGAGTTGATATGAATGGAGAAAATCGATTATCGGAAAACATTGAAAGAGTATTATCGTCCACCTCGAAACCCTGTCATTGTTGAGGTTACACTATTATTTTTCAGTGTTATTAGCTTCAGTTAAGAACTGGACAGTACTACTATATCAAAAAGATACATACTAGGGTGAACAGCATGCGAACACTGGTTGCGTATTACTCACGAACAGGAACAACCAAAATCCTCGCAGAGGCTCTGGCGAAAGCCCTAGAGGCGGATATCGATGAAATCATCGACCAAAAAAGTCGGCGCGGCAAACTTGGCTACATGCGAGCGGCTCGCGATGCGAAGGGCGAAAAACTTACCGAAATCAAAGTGAACCGAAATCCTGAAGATTACGGTCTAGTACTAATAGGCACTCCCATTTGGTGGGGCAGCCTTACCCCAGCAGTGCGAACCTACCTCAAACAATTTTCCTGGAAGGACCGGACCCTAGCGTTCTTCATCACCTCTGGAGGTGAAGACCGTACTCTAGTCTTTGAACAAATGCAGGAGCTAGTCGAGGGTAGCCAAGTCTTGGGAACCTTTGGGCTCACCACAGAGCAGGTAAAAGCGGGTGACTTCGAAGCCCAACTCACAGACTTCCTGCAGAAAGTCAAGTCCTAAGAGGCGGTGTATTCGGAAATCACCTCCAGAATGGCCCTGGCGCTAGAACCCGTTTCAGCCTTCCGTACCGACTCTGCATTGTTCCATTACAAATCTCACCCTCTAACACGGTTTATTAGTCCTAAAAATACGAAGACATCCAATGCTGTTAAAGCATTGTACGGAGCAAGTTCACATATATTTTCGGTAAAAGAAGCACAGAGGTTTTCAATGAAACTCAATGAGAAGTTCTTTGGACAGGAACACTTTGAAAGGGGAACACCAGAGCGAGCCTTTTGTAAGTCGTTAATCAGGGTAAAGCCGAGAATGCTGCAGTATGGCTTCTCTGAACGGGATATCGTCCCTGAACTCCCAAGTGATAAGAGTGGTATTGTCCAAGTCAAATACAACGGCATGCTGTCAGTCATTCTGTGGAACAAGGAGAAGGCTCGCTTTGTCGCATGGAATCCACGTGGTCGGTGTTACTTCTCACTTGGACCAAACAAGCAGCATCCTGTCACCAAATACTTCGATGAAGTTCTGACTGGGCAAAAGGAATTGGCGTTCATTGGAGAAACACATGCGGTCAGAATGATCCAGGGCAAAGCATACATGACCGAATTCAACAAAAGTATGAGTCTAATAAAGAACCCCAGCTCAAAAGAGGACGTCAAGAGAATCAGGTTGGCAGTCTTTGATTATGCCACTATCACTGAATCACATCAATTGATTCAATCCGGAACGCCTCTGGAACGATTCAAGACCTTACAGAGGGATTTTAGTTTCCCCATCGGGTGTGATAGTGGAGTTGTCCACTTAGTCGATCACCTAGCATTGACGGACGTAGTGAGTAGTCACCAAACCGAAGTACAAGCCTTCTGGGACGAGT
>JABXGV010000222.1 GCA_016550485.1 archaeon | reverse complement strand
GTGTGCAGCCGAGATGTCTCTCCGACCCTCCACAATATTGTCGGGGTTGTGGCCTGCCCCATCCCAGTGCATCCATTGTCCTGAAACACTGGGCGTGCCATACCATGGATAATAAAACGCTAGGACATCCGGTGATGAAGTTGTCTGATTCTGTTTCATCTCTCGGGGTGTACTGTTAATACAAATGTGGGGTAGCCCCGTTCCAGTGCTGACAAGAATGGCTATACACACCCACACTAGCCAGCGACGTGCAATCATGTTACATCCCTCCAGCATCTTCGGGATGTTGTACTAGGGGCGCGAAGGTATATGTAACTTGTCGAATTCCTCGCATGGCACGAATCTGACTAATGAATGTGATTACCTCCTTGGCTTCCCCTTCGGTGATCAACACATCTAGACAGTACCGGTTCCCTAGGTGGAGGTGCATGTTGCCTGAGACAATCGCGTTGTGCTGATGGCGGAGGCGCGTCAGCCGTTCATCCACATCATGTTTTTCGTGCTCTGAGATGACCGTGATGGTAGCAATCACTCTTCCCTGCTCGAAGCGGCTTAGCTGAAACTCGTCTAGGGAGCTGCGGATAGCATCACGAATCGCTTCAGACCGGCTAGAGTAGCCGCGATTCTTGATGAGGGAGTCGAGCTGCCTGAGCAGGTGCGTTGTTAGGGAAATACTGATGATGGGCACAAAATCACATCAGTTATTAAGAAGCAGGCTTATTCTTATTAATTTTTATTATTTTTTCCCGTTGTATTAGCACTGAGTTAATATCCATCTTCTACCCTCCTACTCCTCACGACAAAATATCAAACCAACCCTTGGGGGAGCTAGTGATGTACGAGCCTCATGCTGGAGAACACGGTGACCATGACCACCAAGAGGAGGGTGCCTTCTGTAGCACCTGCGAAGGCGACTTTACCTCAACAGCCAAGGCTACATCTATCTGGCGAAACAAGGACTTCTACATCCTCCTCATCACTGGACCACTCCTAGCCACTGGGCTCGTGTTCCAATGGCTTCTGGGCTGGGAATTATCCGCCTTCCTGCTATTCCTTGCCACAACCATAATCGCTGGGGCTAGCATCGCAAAGGCTGGCATAACTGCATTAGTCCTTCGCAGGCGATTGACCATCAGCTTTCTCATGACCGTCGCCGCCATTGGCAGCTTCCTCATAGGCGCCGCAGGCGAAGGAGCAGCTGTCATCTTTCTCTTCTTTCTAGCCGAGTTCCTCGAACACCAGGCAGGCGAAAGGGCGGGACGATCCATCGCCGGGCTCCTCAAACTGGCCCCCGATGTAGCGACAATCAAGCGGAACGGGGAGGAGGCAGAAGTCCATGTCCACGATGTCCAAATAGGCGACATCATCCTGATTCATCCCGGGGACAAGATTCCGCTAGACGGGGTGGTCTCCACGGGTGGGTCCAGCGTGAACCAAGCCCCGATTACTGGTGAAAGCCTACCCGCCGCCAAGCAAGAGGGTGACGAAGTGTTTGCAGGCACCATCAACAACGAGGGCTTCCTCGAGGTCCGAGTCACCAAGCTCTCCAGCGAAACCGTCCTCTCCAAGATTGTCAGGATGGTCGAAGCGGCCCAGCGGCTCAAATCCCCCACGGAGAAATTCATCGACCGATTCGCCAAATACTACACTCCAGCCGTAATCCTCCTCGCTCTAGCTGTGGCGATAATCCCTCCCTTCCTGCTCGGCTGGGACCTCTACCAATGGGTGTATCGAGCCCTAACGCTCCTTGTCACCGCCTGTCCCTGTGCCCTGGCTCTTTCGGTTCCTATTGCCATGGTCTCCGGAATCACCAATGCGGCTCGTAATGGCGTCCTCATCAAGGGGAGCCGCTACATGGAAGAGCTCAGCGACATTCGCATCATGGCCATGGACAAGACGGGCACCCTAACCCAAGGACACCTCGTGGTCACCGACGTGTTAGCCAATGGATGCTCCCATGAGGAGTTATTAGAGAAGGCAGCCTCCCTTGAAGCCTATTCGGAACACCCCATCGCCCAGGCCATCCTCGAGAAGGCACAACAACAAGGCATCACACCTCACGCGGTTGAGGAGTTTCGGGCCCTACCCGGCAAAGGTGTCATGGGACGATTCAACGGCGAGACCATCTATGTGGGAAACGAACGCCTCTTCACCGAGTTGACCACACAGATCCCAGAACAACAGGTAACCCGCCTAGAAAGAGAGGGCAAGACCGTGGTCATCGTCGGTGATGCAAGCACCATCATCGGCCTCATCGCCATCCGTGACGAGATTCGACCCACCGCAGCAAGGACCATCACAGAACTACAAACGCATGGAATCCGACCCGTAATGCTCACCGGGGATAACCAGGAAACGGCAGAAGCCATAGCCACCCAGCTAGGAATCGATGAAGTTCATGCGGAACTCTTACCCCAAGACAAGGTAGCGCTCATCGATAGACTAACCAGAGAGCACGACCAGGTTGCCATGATTGGCGATGGCGTGAATGATGCCCCTGCGCTAGCCAAGGCAGATGTTGGTATCGCCATGGGTGCTGTAGGCAGTGATGTCGCCATCGAAACCGCTGACATCGCTCTCATGCAAGATGACCTCTCCAAGCTTAGCTTTCTCATCCGAATCAGCAAGAAGACCATGGGTATCGTAAAGCAAAACGTCATAGCCGCTCTCCTGATTAAGCTCAGTCTGGCGGTTCTCGTATTTCCTGGTCTTGTGTCACTGTGGCTGGCTGTCGCATTGGGCGACATGGGGCTCTCACTAGCAGTAATCCTCAACGCTATGCGGCTCTCCTTGGTGAATACAAAAACCAAGGACGCAACGCCCTAGGACGCCAAGTCCTTTCTGACGCGATACCGATTGAATGGCTCTTCAGAAATCCTCTTGTAGTAATAATAAACCTAAAATCGACTACATGGCTGCCCAGGAAAGCTGTAAACACTCAGGGCGCTTATTCTTTCTAAGGGCGGTTGAAGTAGATGTGCAAGACAAAGCTGAGGGCTGTGAGCCCAAGACAGACCCACATCAGAATGAAGAAGAGGAATTCCTGGCTTTCTAGAGTCGGGTCCCCCAGGCCTGGGGGCAAGAAAGTCCACCAGGCAAACAACTGATTTGCAATAAAGAAGATAAACGTCAAAGCGCCAAAGAGGGCAATCATATACGCAGTTCTTGAGGGCATTTTACACACCTTTACGTGCTTCTATTGGCAACTCTCCCACAGGGGAGGTTTACACAGTGTATTCTCATAGGTTCTATTTCTATTTGCGGGTTGATACCCAATCACTTATCAGGGGTACCGAGTAGCGTGGGGCAATATGCTGGAAATAAGAAGTCTTCCATGGGACCAAACTGATATCCGGGAACTCGCCCTGCTGACATGTGCTGCCTTCCAGGCGTCAAAGGATCGGGGTCTGGCTCGGATTTCCGTTGAGGGAATGGAGCAATGGTTCAGGAGACTACGGTTTGACGTCCCACCCGTTGTGCTGCAAGTCCATTCAGATGGAAAGGTTCTGGGTGGGCTGCTGCTCTTCATACAAGACGAAACCCGGGTGGAAATCAACCCTTGGGCCTT
>JABXGV010000221.1 GCA_016550485.1 archaeon | reverse complement strand
GATGAACGGGTTGTTTTTGCCAATCCTGCCATAGAGAGAATTACCGGATACACAATAGAGGAGATTCTAGCTCTCCCATCTTCAATGCTCTGGGAAGGCATACACCTTGAGGACCGGGAGAAGGTTATGAAGTATTTCCAGGATCGCTTTGCAGGTAAGCCGGTTCCAGCACACTATACAATCCGTATGTTACGAAAGGATGACTCGGTCTATTGGGCAGAACTAGCCGTTCAGGTTATCGAGTATTTAGGGAAACCAGCAATCCAAGCTAGCTATATCGATATTACGGACCGTAAAGAAGCAGAGCTAGCAGCTAAAGAATCGGAGGAGCGGTATAGGGGGCTTTTTGATAATGTTCCTATTGGGCTTTATATCACTTCACCTGAAGGGCAAATCATCGATGCCAACCCGGCATTGGTGGAGATGCTTGG
This sequence comes from archaeon, assembly GCA_016550485.1. Taxonomy (GTDB): domain Archaea; phylum Asgardarchaeota; class Hermodarchaeia; order Hermodarchaeales; family Hermodarchaeaceae; genus YT-063. The sequence goes on along the minus strand of JABXGV010000221.1, from coordinate 5,028 downwards.
TGTTAAAGACCGGGAATCCCTCCTAGCTAGAAGGGCAACAGAGTTCTATGTTAATCCTGAGATGCGGCAGCAATGGTTAGACCTAATGGATCGTGAGGGAGTAGTCCGTGATTTTGAAGTTCAGTTTCAGCTTCCAGATGGTCGCGTAATTTGGGTTGTACTCCATGCGAGAGCCATCTGTGATAAGAGTGGGAAAGTACTCTATTATGAAGGGTCTATGGAGGATATCACTGAGCGAAAACATACGCAGGGACAGCTTGCAGCGTCTGAAGCTAAGTTTAGGGCGCTCGTCGAAGGAACGTCGGACTGGGTCGTGGAACTGGACTCTGAGGGTAAGGTGACGTACTCGAATAATGCCATTGAAGGGTTTCTGGGCATCACAGCTGGCCAGATGCTTGGGCGTTCACTCTTTGATTTCATGATTGAAAAAGATGGCCCGCCAGCCAAGGCAGCCTATGGTCAGTACGTTCTGAAAGGTAAACCCTTTGAAAATCTTGTCTACAGGTTCACACACAGGACCGGCCAAAGGGTGATTCTTGAGGGAGGGGGGCGCCCGGTCTTTGATGAGCAGCACCGTGTAATGGGCTTTAGAGGGATTTTCCGGAATATCACAGAACGAGTGGAAGCAGCTGATGTTATCCGGGAATCTGAAGAGAAGTACCGATACTTGGTTGAGCAATCAATGCAGGGGCTTGCTATCATTCAGGATGATCCTCCTCGAATTGTCTTTGCGAACCCTGCCTTTGCAGAGATGCTGGGCTATGCTCCTGACCAGCTAATTGCTTTCTCTGCTGAATCGATTAGAAACATTGTTCCCCCAGAGGATTATGCGCCATTAAGACAACGCTTTGGCGAACTCATCCAAGGGGCACCATCATTCCCTCGTATCATCCGGATGGTGAGGAAGGATAAGGACATCCGTCATGTACAGGTGTTTGCGCACCGCATTGAATACCAAAGAGCACCAGCGCTGCAACTCTATGCGATTGATGTCACGGAGCATAAGGAGGTGGAAACTGAATATCGCACCATGGTGGAGGCCTCACCTGAGGCCATCATGATGACTGACTTGCAGGGTCGTATCCTTATGGTGAACGAGCAGTGCGTGAAACTGCATGGCTATTCTCGTGAGGAACTTGTCGGTATGAATTCCTTTGAGCTCCTTGTCCCAGAGGATCAGCCACGCGCTATGCGGGAGATGCAGCGACTGCTCCAGCAGGGAACTGTAAATGCTGTTGAATTCCGTATCCGCAACAAGGACGGGACCATTATTCCTATGGAGCTGACTGCAGCGCCTATTCTTGACACCGATGGGACACCACGAGCTCTTCTCGCAATGGGCAGAGACATCAGGGAACGGCAAGAGACCCTCGCCATACTTCGCGAACGCCAGGAACAGTACCGCCTGCTCTATGAGAACACGGTTGCAGGCATCTTTCTGGTGGATACCCAAGGCGAAGTCACGATGTGTAACGCCTATGGTGCAAGGCTCTTTGGGTACAGCCCAGCTGAACTTGTGGGGACCAAATTTGCTAGACTAATCCACCCAGATGAAAGAGAAAGAATGATACATCAGTTTGGGGAGGCAATTAGGCAAGGTAAAACCCTTGAAGCTGGCTTGGAGGGGCGGGGGCTTCGCAAGGATGGCACCGCCTTCCACTATCACGTAACCAGTACTGTCCTCACAAAGGACGGGAAACCCGATGGATTCCAAGCTGTGCTTCTAGATATTACTTCAATCAAAGAGGCGCAGGCGCAGCTTGAGGCTGAGCAAGACCGCATCGAGTTCCTCAATGACCTGATGGTTCATGACCTCATTAACGTCAACCAGGGGATTTTGTCGGTGTTAGAGCTTCAGCTTAGAGACCCAACCCTCCCTGAGGGATTGGGGGAACTCGTGGAGCTCGCGTTATCACAGGTCACTCGGAGTACTGCGCTCATCGCTCGGATGAGAAGGCTATCTAGGGTCAAAACCGAGATTCCTGAATTTGAGGTAAGGGATATTGCAGTGGCACTTCAATCTGCTATAGCATCCCTAGAGAAAACCATACCAGAGAAGACCTTGCAACTAGAGACCAACATAGAAACGGGAAAGCACTTGGTTCTAGCGGATTCTCTTCTCTTTGACCTCTTCTATAACCTCCTCTACCGAGCCCTGAAATCCGACCGACAGAAAAGGGTCAGAGTAGATCTAAAGGTTGGCCCTGCCGAGTCTAAGGGATTTCTCCAAATTCTTTTCAAGGACCGAGTGCCCCCTAGCGCATCCGAAGACCGAACAGAGTATCTTGGAAAGGTTACTGGCGACCCTTTGGCACTGGATGTGGGGATTAGCCTTACCCTCGTAGAACGGATAGTGACACGGTATGGAGGCAAGGTTTGGACCCAGGAATCCACCCCTGACAGTGGAGCCGATGGTACCATCCTGATTATCCTCCTGCCCAGACCGAAATAGCATCCCTTCGCTCGGTTCATTTGAAAGGACAATAGGCTAATAAGGTTCTTAGAGGGTTTCCTCTACCTACTTCGCTGGCGGCGAGCAGCAAAGAAGCACACCAATGTGAGCGCTAAGAAAAAGACCCCCAGCAATACAAAGAGCTCGCCTAGAAAGGGGTTGCCGAGGAAGTAAAAGGCACCACCGACGAGTAGGATAGAGAAGCCTATGACGACGAAGGAGCAAACGACGAGGAGTGAAGGACGAGACGCGGTTGAGGACACAGCTAGACCATCTCCGAGAGAGCTTATTCTCTACATTGTCATCGCTATTTTAGTTGCGGTTATCGTATATTTTCTGCCTGACATCTACTTCTCTTTCTATCTGGCTATTCCCACTGCGTATTTGTCTTCTGTCATGCTCAACGGCTTGGGATTGCCATTACCCTTCGTCGTGGACTGGGCGAATTATGGAGTGTTCGTTGGGAACACTGTGGGTCACAGTTATCAAATCATCAAGGACTGTACAGGGGTACAGGTCATCGCGGTGTTTTCGGGGCTAATCTTCCCCCTGCCCCGGGGGACCTGGCGGCGGAAGGGCCTAGCGATGGCGGTCGTCTCTGTGATACTCTTTATAGCGAATGTGCTCAGGGTTGTCTACGAGATCTGGCTGGTCGAGATGGGGATCCTGCCCTGGGAGCTAGCTCATTACCCCATGTCCTTTGTACTTGGTGTTGCCGGTGTCTTTGTCCTGTGCCTGGTGGCTATCTGGCTGTTACCTGGATTCATTGAAACGTATGAGGACATGCTCTTCTACCTGTTCCCCCCGAAGACCAAAGAAACAACCACGTAAGACCTTGAAAGGATTCGGCTATATCGCTAACCGTATTCTTTTTAAGCAAGTGTTTTACTTATCCCGCTCTCTCTCAGCTATTAAAAGCACTTGTTGGAAAGGCTGAGATTGTTTATCCAAGTGCTCTGGCGTGCTAGGTCCTGTGCGCCCTTAAAATAACTGGAGTCTGGTGAGTTATGCAGCTAATCTTTCATTGGCAAGAGTGTGAACGATGTCACTACTGCTGGATGGGCTTTGATCATCCCTGCCCGGAGTGTGGCTCAGATTCTGTGCACTGGCTAGATGCTGAAGATGAGACAGTAGACATTAGAGCAAGCCCCAGGGACTGATACGTCAAGCTTATTTATCGTAACACTCTTGAGGTCGATACTGGGCAATTTTAATATCGAGCTCCGGTTTAGGATGCTTCGTGGGATCCAAGATGGCTACAGAGTTTGAGGTACTGCATTGGGATCAATGCCACGAACTTTGCTTCCGCATTTACCAGAAGGTGGTCGAGTCTGGATACACACCTGATGTTATTATCGGCTTAGCCCGTGGCGGATGGATTCCAGCTAGAATCCTCTCGGACTTCTTTTCCAAGGACCTTTCCACATTACGAGTGGAATTCTATCATGGAATAGAGGAGCGAGATGGTGCCCCTCGGCTCACCCAGCCCCTTGCCGCGTATAAGGCGTGGAGGCAGCCGCTGGTGGTTGATGACATCGTTGATACGGGGAAGAGCCTGAAACTCGCCTTGGAGCACTTGAAGTCGCTAGGCTTTGAGGAAATCAGAAGTGCCTGTCTGCACGTCAAACCCCAAGCTGAAACAGTGCCTGACTTCTACATGAAAGAAACCGACGCATGGGTCGTCTATCCCTGGGAAGTTGCCGAGTTCACGATTAGCCTTGCTACACTACTGAGACGAGAGAAGATTCCCGATGACCGAATTGAGGAGCGATTACTGAAATTCGGATTACCCGAAACGTATATCAGATATTTCTACAAGCGCTGGCTTCGGCGTCAAAGCGAAGGGTAGCAGCTCCTGTCTTTGATTATTACTCCACAGTGAATTCTTCATAGGGTTCTTTCTCTGAGAACAAGAGGCAATGGTTATTGACGCGGTGTCCGCGAACATAAGACAAGCGAATCAAGTGGCGAAGTGCTCCGTTCACCTCGATTTCTCGGACTTCTAACACACCATCGGCGGAGAAGCGCAGGGCAGCGACGATTGCAGGGTCATGTACACCTTCTTCAAGTAGGTAAATGCCTGTTATTCGGGAGTCCTTAGCCCGTGCGCTGAGGACCTGATAGAACTTGAGAACCGCTGAAGGGTCGGAGTATGTCATGAGGGTTGAGAGGCTATCGATGCAGAGATGCCCGTTTTCCAGATCTGACATGGTTTGGAGGAGGGTGAGGCTTATCAGGTTCATGTTAAAGAGACTTTGGAAGGCGAGGGGTTCCTCGGAGGCTTGTGACGTCACACAGGAAACCCCATCGACGACTCGCAGCAGTTTAGCCTTCACCTTTCCACAATAGCCGATGGCAGCCTCCCTCACCTGCTTGGGCGTCCATACTGTTGTTGCGTAGACTCCGAGCTCATTCTGTTTGAGGCGGCTGCTGAGATACCGGATGGCGAAGCTAGCTTTAACGGTGCCTGGAGGACCAATTAGGAGCAGCTGAGAACCGCGAGGAAACTGCAGGGTACCAGTGGGCGCAAAACTCACCTGAATAAGATCACTCACTATGCTAGCCTCCTTTTAGTT
>JABXGV010000220.1 GCA_016550485.1 archaeon | reverse complement strand
TGGCGGGAGCACGTATCTTATGGAGCGATTTCGGACGATGGCAGTGTAGCCACAAGTAAAGCTCTTGCCAAATGGTAGCGTCTTCAGGCTGAACCGTACCCAGTTGTTTCCAACCAAGTCGTTGGATTCCGCGCCAGTCGCTGGTTTTGGGGTGAGTTTGATGATTTCTTGGCGAAAGGGGATCGGAATTGGGGTGGCAAGAAACACCGCTACGTCGAAGAGGTCAACGTTGGTCTTGGTGCCTTTTCCATATTCATCTTGTCCGGAGTTCGTAATTTTCGCTTCATAGGTTACTTTGTGGGTGATGACTGGGGGGAGGGCGTTTGCTACTTGGAAGCAGCCAAACAGGATTTCACTGGAGCCGCCTCTGGCGCTGGTGAGGTCCTTTTCGCCTTCGAAGGCTACCGCGACCGTGTAGATCCCTGAAAGAAGCTCCTCCTTTATTGGGACGGTAAATGTGCCCTTTGTGTATTGACCGAATTGGAAAGGTATTCGAGCGATGTTGCTACCGAAGGGGTCGCGAACGAATATGACGCCGTTGGCGTATTGGTCTGCTTGGCCTGCAAAGCTGCGAGTGAGGGTTATTGTGACCTTTTCTTTTGGCTTCGCGGTAGGCAGTCTCCGGACTCGGGATGGTGCGGTAATCCCCAATTGAACAGGTAGGTTAGCTGGCATCTTCCTCATCCACTTGTTGTGTCTCGTGTTCTTCTTCTTTTGGCTCTCTGTCACCAAGGATTATTACTCGGCCCCCGGTTCTCGGTGGAGGTCGGCGGGGAATGTCCTCCAAGATAACGACAGAGGACTCACCTTGATGGGTTGGTGGTTCAGGATTGGTGCGAGGTGCAAGGAATCTCGTGAGGTGAGGTGGGTGTGGTTCAGCCCCACGGACAATCGTTCCTGGGCAGATATCGTCACCACTCCTGGTAAACAGTGTGTAGCAGCGCGGACACAAATAGCTTCCGCAGCTCGTGCATATCCACCAATCTTGGCGGGCAGCTTCCAGTGAGACGGCGTCATCGCAGACCGCGCATTTTACCTGGGCGGCTCCATGTACGCTCACATTCCAACCTCCCGGGGCTTCTCAGGTCGGCTTACTCGATGAACCTTTACTTGGAAATTCGGTAAGAAGTTCGGAGGTTTCTCCTCTTCGAAGGGGATGTCTCTCTCCCCGATTATGACGATTCGACTCCGGTAGCTCTGCGTGGAATCTTCTTTCACCATAGGCTGTTCTGTTCCAGCATCGGGTGAAGAACGTGGAGGTGTAGGCTCCTGAGGGGTCTCTTCAGTTTCATCCTCATCATCAGGGGATCGGCTCGACATCATGCTGGCAGCTCCTCTACTCTTCATCATCAAGAATTCTTACACGCCCAGGTTGACGCTCTGGTGCATCAAGGATTCTTGGGCTCCGGCTACCGGTTGGAGGTGCTTGGGAATGGTCAATGATTTGTACACGTCCACTACGTCTTTCGCCATCGGAGCCACTATGTTCTCTGTGTCGGGACTCCCAAAGACGTTCAAGGGTAGATACAATTCCATCGGTATTTCGCTCATACCAATACATTGCTTGAGTGTTCAGTCCGTGATCGGAGGCGAACTGGGAGGGTGGCTCAACACGGTCAGGCTTTAGTAATACAAAGAATGGCAGGTCTTCGAGGATCCGGTCTAGCTCTCCTCGCACCGAGTAACAGGCAAGCCCTTTGCCTCCAGCGGACAGTCGTGGGTGATAAAGCGGCGTTTCAGCAGAGGGACGGATAGACCCAATATTCTGCGGATACTCACGGGGCAGGTCGAAGGCAAACCGGTGTTCATACCGAATGGAGTTCGGGTCTGTGAGGGTCCCTGGACACCGAAAATACCCGGGCAGGTTCCGTATGGTGAACCGAATTCGTTTGTAGGCGCCATCACGGTAGCGGCTAGTGACTTCTACGGTGAAGTCCTCGTTTTCCCATTTTAAATCCCTGCGTCTAGGGGGGTCGGGGTGCCAACCTCGCTGTCCATAGAGGTTGTTCATCATGTCAAAGAAGGTCTGAATCTGTGTTTCTACACGTGCATTGAATAGTTCCGTGGAAAAAACTGCTCGAGTCATAGGGGTCCCGTATCCAAATCATGGTGGAGTGTGTCTAGTCGCCTACCTCTGGCACAACATCTAGGAGGAAGAATTCATCATCAACGACTTTGGGATCTAGGTCACCAAAAGTAGCGGCGGGGCTGAGCCGTGTAGGTTCAGGTGCCTTACGGATAAGCACAAATTCGGCTCGTTGGTCACCGATCTTAGCTTTTGCCCACTCATCGATGCTAATTCCCTCATCTCGGGCTTGGGTGACTAGGGTTCGGATAACTTCTCCGACGCTTGTATCCTCGTCGATACCGATGCGGAATTCCTTGTGGCGCGGTTCGACATCAACTATGATTGATCTCCAAAAACCTTCATCACTTGTCACGTGTAATCACCTAGAAGTGTGGCGTAACTTTAACACTTTAAGTTTATCTTAGGGGTGTAGATAACTGTTTCACAGATGGGTAGCTACGTCTTATCCATGACCTACAAGCCTTTTGGCGCCCTTCCACCTTTTGATTATTGTTCTATGAAGCACCCGTGCAGGTTTATAGGGCTAGAATTATAGAAAGTGAAGTACTACCAGGTCAACATTGCTATTGGTCACACTTCGAAAAGCTTTAAAGAAGATTAAATTTCTTGAAACCTTGCTCGGAAGTGGTCTAGCGGGGTTGTGAATAAACTTAAGAGGTAGAAGCAAAGGGGACTAAATTAGACGGCGACTAAAATACTGATTGGTGAAATGAAAAGGCAGAAGGGGTCTTCAAGGCAAAATGACCAGTAAAGAAGCAGTGGCATCCTCACCAACAGCGGAATCTCCGCCCGCCACTCGCATGGTGTTTCGAAGTATTAGACTGGTTAATTTTGTCATTCACCGGGACACCACCATTCCTCTCGACCGCTCACCAATTACGCTGATAACGGGGTCCAATGGTAGTGGTAAAACACTCATCTTAGATGCCTTATTGCTGGTTATTGGAATAGAATCGAAGCGAGCACAGCGCCAGCGTAACATCAAGTTCATCGGACCCTTCGACAAGTACGCGGAAGTAGTGCTTGAACTGAATAACCCCGTTATCGACGAACGACGCCTCTTGCGCAGTCCAGAGAAAGAGATGAACCAGCTCCTAGACCGAGACATTGTAACCATTCGTCTCCGTATTCTCCCCAGTAACAACATCTCTCTCTGGGTGAATAATCAGCGCACAATCAAAGGTAATCGAATTACTCGCCAAGATATTCGGCAGCTCTTCCAAGCCGCTGGCGTGTTTGGTGATTCTCCCCTTGCCGTTACTGAAGCAGAAACATTGGACCAGTTTGCGTCACAGACGCCTCGCAAGAAGTTCGAAACCCTTCTGAACGAGACAGGTCTCAATGACTGGATGGAAAAGCTAGAGGAGGCACGCCTGCTGGTGATTCAGGCACGATCCAATGTAACACCGCTTCAGCATCGAATCAGAGGGGAGGAGCAACGGTTACAGGTTCTAAAAACAGCCTTTGAGGCTTATGAGCAGAAGCAGAAACTCCAAGAGCGATTCCTTGCACTGACAGTGGAGGCTGCTTGGGCGGAAGTGGTCCACCGGGAGCAGCTCATCAGCCAAATCGAAACCTCTATCGGCGAAATGCAGGATGAACTGGCAGCTGAACGCTCCAAGATGGACAAGCTAGACCAGCGAAGGGCTGAGCTCAGTGAGAAACGCCGAGACCTATTTTCTCAGCGCACGAAACTGCGAGACACTATGACGGCAATTCGAGACCACCAAATGGAGGCACGAGGCAAGAGAAGTGCCCTCGACGGTGAACTCAAAGAAGCCTTTGCGAGGGTTACCCGGTATCGCTCATCTCAACCTGAAATTCCTCAAACCCCCTCCTTGAAGGAGGATACGCTTCGATCAGAACTCGCAGCCCTCATCGCGGAGCGCGATTTGCTGGATAAGCGGCAGCAGGAATTACGGCAGCAAATAGCAGTCATGGAAGAGGAGCTGACAGTCGAACCACAGCAACATTCACGCCGCGAAGAAGAGATACTACGGGCGTGCAAACTATTTCGTCGTGAACTCGACAGTACTGCTTTTGGGCGACAGGTGCTTGGTCCTCTGTTCACGTTGATAAGGATGAAGCGAGGACAGGAGAGATACGAGCTTGCGGTAAAGTTGGCTCTTGGACGTTACGCCTATGCATTTATTGCTCTAACCCGTGAAGCTTTTAGTGGTGCCAAGGAGATTTTCGACCGCCAATGGCCTGATCGGAAGCCGAATCTCCTTGTTGCTAGAGCCCGCCAAGAGGACACAGAACCCCGCCGAAGGCCATCAGTCACTCCTCCAGTTCATGGCTGGGCTGCTGACCTCATTCAGGGCGAGCCGCAAGTCGTCGCGTTCCTCAGCCGAGTTATCAACACTGCTGTTGCAGATGCAGCAGACCCCAATCTACTCACCGATGCAGCGCAATCACTACGTGGAGATATCATCACAAGTGACGGCACCAGTCACTACCTGCGGATTGGAGCGTTCACCAGACCACCCGCGCCTGTTACCGTATCCTTGGGTGGGTCGCTTCAAGAAATACGGCTCGGTGATGACACAAGCAGTGTTATCAACAAGCTAGCAGCGCTTCGTCGCCAAGAACAAGTACTCGGCTTAAATCGCATGAAGGTAAATTCAGACATCAGCCAGATTAAGATTCGGCTTCAAGAACTGCGTCAGCAAGACGCAACTCGACTATCCAGCGAGGATCGTCATATCGTAGTGACCGATTTGCAACAGCACATTGATGATGTGGAACAGCAGATTGCTGAAATTAGTAGCAACCTTGGGAGTCTTGATGACGAATATCGCCGGTGCGACACAACTCTCTCAAACGTCATACCTCGACTGAACGCGGTTGAAGAACAACTACGGCGTCTGGATGGTCGCCGGTACCGGCTCGAGTCCGAGATTGAAAGAATCACCAATGAGCTCAGAGATCGAGAGGAGGAGCGCAATCATCTTATCAATCAGACCAAGGAACAACGGCTGGCTGCTCAAGCCCAAGGCCCGCGACCTGAAACGGTACGGCTCCCCCACCAAGTACGTGATGAACAACTCCAAGTTCAAGCCATGATTGAAACAATTCGTGCGACCGCCAAGGATAGAGAGGCCTATGAGGAGCAGGAGAAGATTGTACGCGAACTTCAGGAATACCTTGCTGAGCGTAAGCGCCACTTGGACAACCTAATGACAGATGTCCAGAGACGGATTATTGAATGGCGGCGTCGCCTCGAGAAGACCATAGAGAGTCTAAACCAGCGCATGAACCAGCTCCTAAGCCATTTCCTGAAACAGGTTCGCCTTACCGTAAGACATCCTAACGAGCCAAGTCGGGCTGAACTCTTCATCCAGATGGCAATCAATACGGAGGAGGCTTGGCGTACCTACGAAAACATGTCTGGCGGCGAAAGGATTCTAGGTACACAAACTTTCATTCTTGCACTTCACACGCTAGCTAAGAGTCCTCTACATATCATCGATGAATTTACTCAGCGGCTTGACGAAGCAAGTCGGGCTGCAGTTCTTGGTGTAGTTCAGCGAGCGTTAGAACTGAGCCGCACAAATCTAACGGTGGATCCCCAATTCATCCTTATGGCGCCTTCAACGGTTGGTCTTGAAATTCCTGCTAGCATGAATCACATTGTACTAATCAAGGGCGAGGTGGAGCGGTAGTGCAAAACATCAAAGCCTCTAGGATTGTCCAGGAAAGCCTGGAGGAGATGTGCCGGAGAAGGTGCGGCGCAGAGGAGCCCTGCGCTAGGCGCTGCCCCCTTGAGGATATTTCCTCCTATAGATTACACAACAGGAAACACCCGCCGCGCTCGGGTAAGCCAAAGCCGCTTGTAAAGGGCATCGTGATGGCCTTATGGAATCTCACCAAGAAATACGAGAATGCCCTAAGAGATCAAGAGGTGTTTGAGATTAGAGAGTCAGAAAGTGACCGAGAGGGGGTCGCTGAGGCCTACCAGTTTGTAGAAACTCCTTGGGAACATGAACTTGATGGGCGCTGCTATCTCAATATGGCGAAGATGCAATTGCAGAGAGATGCTGTTCTCGCGGCGATTGATGCAACACCTGAGGTATGGATTAGCCGCTTTGCCACGGAGGTAAAACGTCGGGCAACACCTTTAGTCTTCTTGGCAAGCCGCGAGATTATCGCCCCTGAATTCACAATGCCCGATGGGGACAATCCCTTGGCTAGTGACGTGTCACCGACTCTTGAAGACCGTGCAGGGCTGGCCAAGCACAAGGTTGCATATGATCAGTTACTTCAAGAAGAGCTGAAGGATTTGTGCGAGCAGCTCGCGACGCGCCTTCAGGGTAAGCAGTATTCACTAGATGAATTAGCCGAGATATTGACAAACTGGGAACTTGATCTCCTCAGCCAGATGATACGAGACGGTGGAATATCCGCCTCCTTCCTTGGAAAATCGACTATCGCCTTTCGTCCCGCTAAACGGAAAGCAGCTGAGCCCTCTTTTGCAGCTGTAGCAGTAGAATCTCGACGCCGGCAGGAGGTTCAGCAATAGCAATGACCGAAGAGCCTACATCCAAGGACGAAAGTTCAGCAGATGTTGCGGGTCAAGAAATCGATGAAGGCGAGGAACGCGCAAAGCAACATCTCCTAGGCCAGCTCTTCGCCGCTCTCACTGCTCGCTGGCGAGACAGTGAAAGCCACCTAAACATCGGTGTTAGACAACATGATTTACTCGAAGCCCTGCATACAAACCGAGATGGGCTTGATCAGCTCTTTAATCTACTCAGACAACAAATCGCTCCTCTGGGGTTAGAGCTGGTTGAATATAGATTGGGTCGTGAGACGCGCTATTGTCTACGTACGCTTTACGGTGTTCCTAGTGAACTAACCAATCCCGAGTATGCTGTGCTAGGTGTGATTATTGCTGCGGTTGAGAATGCGGGAACCCGTCGACGGGCTCGAAAAACTACCATGAAGGAGTTGGATGCAGCACTAGTCACTCGCGGTCGGCTTTCCCGTTATCAGCTTGACCGAATACTCCGACGCCTTGCAGATCTAGGCTACATCGTACGTTCAACAAACCGCATAGCATATGGGCCACGCACAGAACTTGAATTTGACGCTGAACGCCGAAAGGCAATTGCCGGTGTCGCTGCCACCTATCTTGTTGGAACAACTTCTGCTAAAGACTCAGACGACGGTGAGAGCTAATGAAAATAGATCTAAGCACGGTTGGCATATCTTGCGTCGCCTGTGGTCGTAAAATCAACCTTGAAGAGGCTATACAAGCTGGCTGGCGACAATGCATGCAATGTCAGTTCTTCATTGATCCAAACTGCGTCGAGATTGTTAAGGAAACAATGGGTGGTATCTGCCCCTCCTTCAGTCAAGGCGTAACGCGTCATGCTCTACAGCCAGTGGATGTTCCCACCGAACAGATACTCATCTTCGTCAAGGACCAGTACCAGCAGGGACTCGTTGGCAACCTCATTGAAACCATCTTCTACAGTTCTTCCACACGGGTTGAAGAGCCTATTCGCCCTCCTAGAAGTGAGCCTTCTGAGGGGGACTCATTGACACGGGAAGAGGTCTGGAAGCGCTACGGGCTTGTCCTCGTTCAGCGCGCCAGAGGTAAATGGCTTGCTTGGGAGAAAGTAGGTACAACTTCCTAGGATGCCCGGTATCTACTTTCACGACTAGGTGTCGAGAGCCAACTTCTCTAGGATGTTGTCCACAAGTTTCTGGGCAGTCCGTTCAGTGTCAGGGGAATCATATGCGGGTTCCTCAGCGGTATCAGCCGGGAGAGGAGTAAGCGCCGCTAAACACCGAATTATGCTAGAGATGGTGTGGCGAGCGACGTAAACCTCCGAGCCGCCAGAAAGCAGCACCACAAAACGTCCCTGGCAAACATCTTCTGCTACCTTGAAGAGGATTTCAGTCATTGCCGGGAAAGCATGTAAGGAGAGTTGAAACCCACCATAATCGATGGCGTGAGCATCATGACCCATATTCCAAAGCAGCATCTGGGCCCTACTCTCCTTTGCGAGCGGTTTTGCCAACCGGCGCAACGCCTCAACAAATGACGCATCTCCACAGTTGCTAGGAAAGGGTACATCGACATGACGCGGTGACTTGAACTCTTCTCCTTCCCCGAATGCCGCATAGAAATTAAGATGAAAGACCCCCGGTTCCTCGCCTAGAATATCTCGGGTACCATCCCCAAAATGCGGATCGGTATCTACAACGAAGAACCGCTCAACACCATGCACTTCTTGGAGATGACGGACAAGCAACGCAGTGTTATTATAATAACAGAACCCCCACGCCGAGCCGCGGCTAGCATGATGCCCCGCACATCCTGTGAACACGAATGCATTCGCAGCATCACCTGTCCATACTGCCTCGCCAGCTCTTACCGAAGCCCCCGCTGAAAGCCGGGAAGCAAAATCATAGCTAGTACCTCCAACACTAGCGATGTGGCGGTTCGTATGTACCTGCTGAAGCAGCGAGTCCTCAACAAGTTGCGCCTCCTCAAGCTTCACTTGCGGTGCCTGCAAGGTTCCGGTCTCTTCCAAGTAGTCAAAGGCCTGCTGTACCCGTCCAGCTAAGACTGGATAGCCCTCCTGAGCCATAGCAGGATGATAAAGGACAAGAGTCGGAAGACGCGCCAACATCATACACCAAGACTAAATGACAAGTTCTACTTATCCAACTTCAAAGGCTTTTAAAGAAATTGGCGAATGGATTAGTGACACTAGGATTATTAAGGCAGTGTGTAAGGCTATCTGTCAACAGGCTATCTGCAACTGAGAGGTTATTCAATTGTCATTTGATGTCGATTGGGATCAAATACAAAAACGAATCAGCGAAAACATGGAAATGGAAGCTGACTCCTCCACTCACACGATCAAGATTATCACGAAGGAGGAACTCGCTGAGGGCCAAGATACATCCCAGGCAACAGAGCTTCTGCAGGAAGATCGGTTAAAGGGGATGCTTGCTGTGCTGCTGGAGGAGCCGGTTGAGTTCAAAACCGAAATCATTGAGGAGGAACGGGCGCTACTAATGAAGTTCGAAGATGAAAAGTCGATGAAGCGCGTACATAAAGTCCTCAAGGATATGTTCTTCGGTGGTAAGCTCAAGGAATACGTCGAGAAGATCATCAGCGCCTTGTTTTCAGGTTTCCCAGGCGAAGAAGAAGACGATGATGATGGCGGCTGGGGCTAGAATACACCGCTAGCACGAATCATCAAACGTATCAGTGTTCCTTTCAGACAGAATGGCTGGCATGAGTTTTCTCAACAGGTTCGGCTAGGCTGGTAAGGGTTTTAGCCGAAACGCCGCCTCGTCCAAGGTGCTTTGACCATTTCAGCCAATAATATTGGTCGCCTCGTGACGCGTAGATGTCTCCTACTTCATTTTCGACTATTCGGCTTAGCTTGAACAATATATCGCCAGGAGGGTCCTTGAAACGCCACCACCTCTTATTGGCGCGAAGGAAGAGGCCTTCATGGCCAGCGACCCAGAGCCAGTTGCGGCTATCTTGAAAGATATCATAGACTGGTCCTGTAGAAGGTATGTTGAGTAAGATGCCCAGATGCGTTGAAGGCTTCGAAGGATCGAGATGAAAGAGGCCACCGAGGGTTCCCACCCAGAGTCCACTGCAGAAGT
>JABXGV010000219.1 GCA_016550485.1 archaeon | reverse complement strand
TCGTCCTCTTCGGCGCCTGGGAATTCTTTACTCCCCTTTTCTGGACGGATGTCGTGGGAATTCCCGAACCGTTAACCGGACCGTTACTGACTCTTTTCACAGCGACAGTTCTTGTCGCAAGCCCTGGGTTAGGTGCACTATCGGATCGATGGGGACGACGAGGCTTTATCACCGGAGGACTAACCGCCCTCTGCCTCCTAATGATTATACAAGGATTCCTGCTCAACCCATTAATCCAGGCCGGGCTCGTGATGTTGATAGGTCTAGCGATGGCGGCAACAGTAACCTCCTCAGCACCACTCATCACAGAGGTTGTGGAGGCACAAGTCAAGGGAACCGCTCTAGGTCTACTGGGAACAATCATGGATGTGGGACAGGCACTAGGCCCAATCTGTGTGGGGCTGTTACTCGCCATCGGGGGAGGCTACACATTTGCGTTCCTCGTCGTTTGTGGGGTCCTTCTCCTAATCCCTCTCTTACTACTCATCGGGCTCGACCCAACTCCTTCACAATCGTAGTTACCTCTTTACGATACCTCTAAGTCCTTCGATACACAACTAGTAGTATCAAGATAGTCGTCTACCTCGCTTTCAGTTCTATGTCAAGGCGGCGCTCCGCGCCCCGGAAGAACAGCCCATACAGGACCGTCGAGACCGAGTAACAACCGAGTGTGTACCAGAAGGGCAGCAGATACTGTCCTTGGTCAAACAGCGGACCAGTCACCTGAGTACTGAAACTCCGCGTAAGCCGGTCTGCGGCGGAGTAAATGGCATTCAAGTTGGGCCGCCAGCCTTTGGGCACGATCTCCATCCTGAGCGCACTATTCACGGGCATGGAAGCGTTCATCAAGACGCCCCGTAGCAGAAAGGCTGCCACAGCGATAAGCGGGTTAACCACCGTCGCCAGCAAGACAATAAAGGGAAGGGAAAAGGCTTGCGTGATGACCACAGTATTAACTTTCCCTATCCTTGTAGACAACACCGGAGCCAATAACACTCCTGCAGCAAGGGTGCCTTGCCCAAGTCCCGTGATGACGCCAACGATGTGGGTCGGCATATCATACAGCTCCCAAAACCAGACATTCATGAAGGGCACAATGAATCCTGCGCCCAGCCCGATGATGCTGCTGGTGATGGCAAACTTCACGAAGACGATGCGATGACCCTTGGGCTCCACGGGTACCGGGGTATCGACAACCTCTTTACTGGTGGGCTCTGGTGTTTCCCGGATGAATAATAATGGGAAAATGCTAATGGCGGTGGGGAGAAACCACGCCGCCAGCGCGAGCTGAAACGAGGGACCACTGTCCAATGGTAAGGCGAGTGACAATGCAAACCAGCCAGGCAGAAAGCCTCCAAGGATACTACCAATGAAACTGAACCCAATCGACACCGCCTGGGAAGTGCCAAACAAATGGGCGCGTTCATACTGCTCACTGCTCGCCGCTAACAACGGGCTATACGAGGTGATGGTCAACCCGACCCCAATACTACTAACCACCGCCATCGCGAGCAACACACCCGCTTCTGGGTATGCGACTTGTACCGATGCGGCGATGACGGTAACCATGCTCGCTACAACCATCGCATTACGCTCTCCCGTCCGCTGGGTATACGGGCCCGCCGCCAGCGAAGCGATTGCTTGGGTGAAGGTCGACAACGACAGAAGCCCACTCAAGAAGGTCTTCGAGTACCCCAGCGCAAGCAGGAAGAGGTTAAAAATCGCGCTGTTCACGCCACGCCCGAACTGGCGGCTCGCCCGGCTCACCATCAACCACCGTGAATTCGGACTGAACATACGGATGCGCTGCCAGTAGTCGCTGGCTCCGGACCGGAAGGTCTGCGCAAAAGTCAGTGGTGGTGCCTCCTTAAGGAAGAAGACGACACTCCGCGCCCGACCTTTTTAAGCTGTTGTTCAACCCACACGCCCACATCCTGCATCAGGTCACCATTAATAAGCCAAAAATGCTAGGATTCTCAGCAATGAGGTGACCATGTGACATCACGTGAACTGGCAGAACTCGCCCAAGGCAACAACGCCTTCGCCCTCGCCCTCTACGCCAAGCTCAAGGACCAGGAGGGCAACCTCTTCTTCTCCCCCTTCAGCATCTCCACCGCACTCGCCATGACCTTCGCAGGCGCCGCAGGCAAGACCGCTGAGGAGATGGCGGAGGTTCTCCACTTCACCCTCGACCAAGACAGTCTCCACGCAGCCTTCAAGGCGCTGATGGACAGCCTAGCCCGAAGCCAAGGCTATACCTTGAGCATCGCCAACGCCCTCTGGCTCAACCAGGGCTACAAGCTGCTCAAGACCTTCCTGAAACTCATCGACAAGAACTACGGGAAGGAACTCTACCAGGTCAACTTCGCTGACCCCGAACCCGCCCGCCAGCGCATCAACAAGTGGGTCAAAGACAAGACCAAGGGCAAGATCACCGACCTCATCCCCGAAGGCGTCCTCACGCCCCTCACCCGCCTTGTCCTGACCAACGCGATCTACTTCAAGGGCGACTGGGACACACAATTCGATGAAAGACAGACCCATGACCAGCCTTTCACCCTCCTCGACGGAAGCGAAATCCAGGCCCCCCTGATGCACCAGAAAGAGACGTTCAGGTACACCGAAACCGACCACTTCCAGGTCCTCGAGATGCCCTACGTCAAGGAACGCCTCTCCATGGTCTTCTTCCTGCCCAAGGAAAGAGGCGGCCTACCCCGCGTGGAGAAGCACCTCACGACAGAATACGTCGCCAACATCTTGGAGTACTTGGGTCGACAGAAGGTCATCGTCTTCCTGCCCCGCTACAAGATGACCGTGACGTTCAAACTCAACGAGGTCCTCAAGGCCATGGGCATGGAAGAAGCCTTCTCCGAGGAAAACGCCGACTTCACCAACATGACCCACGAGGAGCCAGGGCTCTACATCTCCGCGGTCCTCCACAAGGCCTACGTCGACGTCAACGAAGAAGGCAGTGAAGCCGCCGCAGCCACCGCCGTCGTCATGATGACCCGGAGCATGGCCCGCCCCCGCCCCACCCCCGTGTTCCGCGCCGACCACCCCTTCGTGTTCATGATCCGCGACAGAGAGACAGGAAGCATCCTCTTCATGGGACGCGTGATGAACCCAAAAACCAGCTAAACCTACTACAAGAAGTAGTCTACTTCCTCCTCCGACCATGTCTCCGTGTCTGGTAGCTTCGTGACACCCAGCTCCCTCAACTGACCCACCACCTCCTCAACAGCCTTACCGGCTCCTTGGATGGCTTTCAGCAGAAGCGCAAGGTTACTCAATGTTTTAACGACTTGGGGCTGAAAGGCCTCGGGTGCCTTTGCTGCGAGTTCCCCCCGGATTACCAACGCCTCCCGATAGACCTTCTCGGCCTCCTCAAGTCGATCCATCCACCTGAACAATACACCTAGGTTATGTAGTGTTGAGGATAACGCATTTCGGTACATGCTGGGCGCCTTCTCGGCGAGGGCTCGGCGCAGCTTAAGCGCTTCTTGAAACGCCTGCTCCGCCCCCGTGGGGTTTCCCGCCTCCGCCAAGACCACTCCTAGATTGTTGAGCATCACGGCTAAAGACTGATTGAAGTAGTCGGGCTCTCTGGCAACGTATGACCTGAAGATTTCCTGTGCCTCCTGGAGTTGTGCTTCAGCCTGCGCAAGGTCACCAGTCTGGCGGAGGAGAACCCCATAATTACTAAGAGGGAAGATTATTCGAGGGGTGTACACTTCGGGGAGTTGGTCGACGACCTGTCTGGAGAGTGTTAGGGCTTCTTGATAAGCTGCCTTCGCCTCCACAAGACGACCGGTCTGGCGAAATAAAATCGCAACACTATTGAGCGTCTGAGCGAGATATAATGGAAGCTCCAAGGGCTCTTTTTCATAGAAGTTTCTGAGAATATCCAACGCTTCTTCGAACACTTCCTCTGCCTCAGCTACTCGGCCAAGGCGACGGAGGTACCAGCCAAGTTGAGCGAGGCTCCATCCGACAGTATGCATGCGTTTGTGGTGGGGCCTCTGGATTTCAGCGTATTCCTTAAAGAGTTCCACTGCCTCCCGGCACAGCATTTCCCCTTCAGACAACGGGGTTGTCATCCCTAAAAAGCCAGCTTGAAACTGGCGAACTTGTGCAGCATGAAATGACCAGGTGATTAATGCGTCCTTGGGGCGTTCTCCGATGATTCCAGACGCCTCCCGGAGACGCTCTTCAGCCTCAGACGCTCTACCTAATAAGGCTAAGAATATGCCAAGGTAGGCGAGACGCAGTGCTAGTATACTCCGATGAGGTGGGGACATCGGTACATATTCTCTATAGAGTTTGACTCCCTCCTTGATCAGTGCTATACCCTCTTTAATCCTCCAGGTCACAAATAGGTTCGTACCGTAAGTACAGTGATAATTAGCTGAAAGCGCAAGGTAGATGTCTGGCGACCCCATCAGGGGTTTTTCGCCCTGCTGCCGCAGTTCTCCCAAAAGCTGGAGCGCTTCCTGAAAGGGCTCATCGGTCTCAGAGAACCTGTATGTTATTATTAACATCTCAGCGAGGTCACCGAGAGCTCTGGCGAGGAACACCTGGTATTCGCTGGGATTCTGCGCCGCGAGTCCACGATACAGCCTGATAGCCTCCCGGTAAGCCCGCTCTGCCTCCGCATACCGAAAAACATGTCCCAATATTACTGCCTTGCTAGAAAGGAGCATCCCCTGGCCCGCGTCTGTCGTAAACCTGATACTCTCAAGAAGAGTGAGACGCGCCGGGTCAAGGGGGCTCACGCCGTCCTCCTCAAGTTTGGGGTACCTGCTTCTGAACTTGACGATAGCGCTAGGCTCATCGGTTAACGCCTGAACCGACAACGCCATCCCCCACAAGGTGAGATCCGACTCCTTGACGAAGCCGCGCTCCAGGCGGTCAACAACCTCAGAGACGAGTGTGGGCAACTGGTCACCAAGCTCGGCGAGCACCAGCTCCCGGGCCAGGTCGTGGAGGTCCCACGTTCCATCGCCCCGGTCCCGGACAAAACTCAAGCGCGTCAGGCGGGCCCAGTGGTCCGTCTTGAGATGCGGCACCAGCAGCGTCAAAGTACGCTGGGTGAAATAGGGGAGGAGTCCCGCCCGGTCAATGATCTCATCTAACCCTTCGGCGCGGCTGAACAGGCGGCGCCAGGTCTTCAGGCGCACCTCCCGCAGCGTGTCCGCACGTAAAGTCTCCAAGTCTTCCACGGAGAGCGTATCTATTTCCGCAATATCACAGATCGTGCTCAGGACAAAGGGGTTACCACCACTCACGCTTACTACCCTAGCCTGGAACTCTGGGTCAGTCACACCTCGCTCCGTAAGCAAATCACAGCAGCTCACCTCGTCCAGTTCGGTGAGTTCCGCCTCCTCCACCACCAACTCTTTCCCTAGCCGGGCGGGAAGCCCCCGCCTGCTAGCAGTGACTCCCACACCATTCCTGAGTGAGGAAAGAAACACGTACCAGAGTTCATCCTCGCTAATCTTCCGTCCACTGTACTGCCAGCACCGCTGCTCGCTGTCCACCTGTTCGAAGTGGTCCAGCAACACCAGGAGTGGTTGCTTCTGCTTCCGGGCGCTCAGGTCCTCAAGGAGCGCGTCCAAGTAGAGGGCTTCGGCCAGGTGGGGCTCCTTCCAGAGCATTTCCAGTAGCTTCTCGATGTAGTTCTTCCCCAGATTCTCCCGGAGCCAGCTCGCGACATCACCGAAGCGGCGTTTTAGCCGAGGGCTCAGCTTCATCCCCACCGCCCGGATCGCCTTGCCAATATTGACCATGCTCCCGATAAAGGGGAGCGGCTTGATTATGTCGAAGGCCCAGCTGCGTCCGGGCTCCTTCGCGGGCTCCACACCCATGACGAAACGGAGTCGGATTGACCAGAGGAGGTCAAAGCGGCGTAGCTTGATGCCCAGCCGGACCGCCCCCTTTGCCAGAGCGTCGAGGCGGTCGTAGAAGTCGGTGACCCGGCTACAATCTAGGAAGATGGCTCTCTCGATGGACCGCTTCCAGTGGTTGAGGAGTGCGGTCTTTCCGATGCCGCCAATCCCCCGCAGGTGGAGGATCACGCTCTGGTCCTTGCAGCGCTGGAGGGCCTTGGTCATCCAGTCGAGGTAGTCTTCTCGGTCCACGAACACTTGCTCAGCTGGTTTGAAACGCTTGAACATACCTCCAACCCAACTATAGAGTCCTTCCGCGTTCCTCCCTCATAAGCCCGCCGGTTACAAATACATGCTTTGTCAGCCGTAAAGCAGTGCCTAGGAAGATGCCCAATCATCGAGTTCATCTTCCGACCAAGTCACTGTCTCAGGCAGCGTAGTGACACCCAGCGCCTCCAGTTGGGCTCTCAGCTTCTTCACCGTTTTTGAGGGTGCACCAGTAGCTTCGAGAAGGAGGGCAAGGTTGCAGAGCGGCGGGATAATATAGGATTGATAGATCTTCGACTCATTGGCGATGAGGGCGTCATGATATTCCAGCGCCTCTTCGTAGTGCTGCTGAGCCTCCGCGAGCTGTCCCCGCTGCTGATACCATACGCCCATGTTGTTCAAAGTTGACACGAGCATCCACACATACATGCTCGGGGTCTTGGCGGCGAGCCGTCGACGAATCATGAGTACCTCCCTAAACACCGCCTCACCCTCCTCCTGCTTGTTCGCTTGGGCGAGTGCTACCCCAAGGTTGTTCAGCAAAAGAGCTTGATACATGTCAATGAAATCTTGTTTGGAGGCAAATGACTGGATGATTTGCAATGCTTCACGGAGCAAGGCTTCAGCTTCTGCGAGCCTATTAGTCTGGCGGAGGAGCAATGAGTAGTTGTTATAGCAGGAGACTACTGAGCAGCGGAAAAGCCCCTCGATAAGGTCTTTGAACAGTCTATGGTGGGTCATCGCTTCCTTGTAGGTCTTCTCAGCCTCTCCTAGTCGACCCGTCTGGCGCAACAGACCGGCAAAATTAGAAAGCGTAGCAGAAAGGGGTATCGACCCCCATTCCTCCGCTTCCGATATCCCTCGGTAGATGGTAATCGCTTCTTGGATTGTCTCTTCTGCTTCACCAAACTGACCGAGGTGACGAAGCACCACGCAAAGGAGATTAATGCTGCGGGCAAGATGTTGTTGGCTTTCAGGTCCACCCTTCCTTTGCTTAACGTATTCCTGCAAGTACTCAACAGCCTTCCGAATCACCATTTCCGCTTCAACTAGCCTACTGGTGAATAATAATATCAGTGTGTAGAAATGATGAACCCACCCAGCAGAGTAAAACCACCAAAATCCGAGCTCCTTTTCCTTTCCTCTAATTATACCAAGTGCCTCTTGGATGCACTCCTCTCCTTTAGAGGGTCTACCACTAAACAGGTATAATATCGATTGCATGGGGAGAATCGAAACCAATAGAAGGATGGACCTTGGGTCCTTCTGGGCATACTCTCTCCTGAGGGTAAGTGCCTTCTGCATTGCTGTTTCGGCCTCTGTGAACCGACCTTGAAACATCAAATTCAAAGCATACCCTGTTTGCGCACTTGCCAATAGTTCAAGGTGGATATCTGGTGACCCCAGAAAGGGGCGTTCACCCTGCTGTCGAAGGTCTTCGAGTATCGGAAGCGCTTCTTGGAGGAGCGTATCGGCTTCAGTAGTTCTGCTCATGTTTCTATGCAGACTAGCAAAGTTAGTCAGGACCGACACAAGGTAGAGCAGGTATTTGTCAGGATGCTCTGCTGCAAGACTCCGGAATAGTCTAACGGCCTCTTGGAATTCCTGCTGCGCCTCGGAATAACGGAGACCCAACGCAACTCCCTTAAGCCAGTGGAGGGTAGCCCGTCCCGGATTGGTAGCAAACCGTACACTAGCTAACAAGGTGAGGGCTGCTGGTGCCCCGGCACTACTATTACGGAGTTCGAAGAAAACTGGTATGATTTTGTCAATAGCTTCCGGCTCATCAACCAGCGCCTGAACAGACAGCGCAATCCCTTGTAGAGCAGCATCTGCTCGCTCCTTAGCAGCACCTTCTAGGGTCGAAGCCGTGACCAAGGCTAGTTTTGGTAGACGGTCGCCCAGTTCAGCCAACACTAGCTCGCGTGCTAAATCATGTAGGTCCCAGGTGCCATCCTCTCGGTGTCGCACAAAGCTTAGATGGATGAGCCGCTTCCAGTGGTCTGTTTTCAAGTGAGGGACCAAGAGGGTCAGGCTGTCCCTGGTGAAGTGCGGCAGGAGCCCCGCGTAATCTATGATTTCGTGTAAGCCTTCGGCGCGGCTGAAGAGGCGCCGCCAGGTCTTCAGGCGCACCTCCTCCAGCGTCTCAGCCCGCAGGGACTCCATCTCCTCCACGGAAAGCTCGCCTATCTCTGCAATATCACAGATAGTACTGAGAACGAAGGGATTCCCCCCGCTCACACTCACAATCCGGCTCTGCAGCTCCTTCTCAGTGATGCCCCGCTCGGAGAGTAGGTCATGGCAGCTCGGGACATCCAGTTCCGTAAGCTCCGCCTCCTCCACCGTCACCTCCTCGCCAAGACGGGTGGATAGCTCCCTTCGACTCGCGGTGACCCCCACGCTATTGCTGAGGGATGAGAGAAACACGTACCAGAGCTCGTGTTCACTGACCTTCCGTCCACTGTATCGCCAGCGCAGCTGCTCACTGTCGACCTGCTCGAAATGGTCCAACAACACGAGCAGCGGCTGCTTCTGCTTCCGGGCGCTTAGGTCCTCGAGGAGTGCGTCCAAGTAGAGGGCTTCGGCGAGGTGGGGGTCCTTCCAGAGCATCTCCAGCAGCTTCTCCATGAAGTTCTTCCCTAGGCTCTTCCGCAGCCAAGTAGCCACATCACCAAAGCGTTTCTTCAGCCGGGGGCTCAGCTTCATCCCCACCGCCCGGATTGCCTTGCTGATGCTCACCAAGTTCCCGATGAAGGGGAGTGGCTTAATCACGTCGAAGGCCCAGCTGCGCCCCGGTTCCTTGACGGGCTCGACGCCCTTGACGAATCGCAGGCGAATTGACCAGAGGAGGTCAAACCGACGCAGCTTAATCCCCAGCCGCGCCGCCCCCTTCGCCAACATGTCCAAGCGGTCAAAGAACTCAGTGACTCGGCTACAATCCATAAAGATTGACGCCTCAACTGTACGATCCCAGTGTTCAAGGAGTGTGGTCTTCCCGATGCCCCCAATTCCTCGCAGGTGAAGCACCACGCTCTGGTCCTGGCAACGACCGAGGGCATCCGCCATCCAGGCGAGGTGCTCCTCACGATTCACAAACACCCGTTCAGCTGGCTCGAAACGCTCAAACATGCCTCCAACCCAACTACAGAGTCCTTATGCATTTCTTCCTCATAAGCCCGCCGGTATCCCCTCAATCACTACTACAAACCTGCTGTCCACGAGGGTATCTTCGGATCTCTCCTTTGTGTCAGGAGGAATCAAAGCACACGGTTGAGGTAACGACAGTGTAGCAGTACTAAAAATATAAATACCATGTGACCTTACTGGGTTCGTAGGGAGGTTGAAGATTTGGCAGAAGATGCCAAGTTGTACAAGTTATTTGAACGAATATTTGATACCGAAATGGAACACTCACCAACTGAGGCAACCGGTTTTGGGTATAAACACGAGAAATATGATCACCTGTTACCGGATACCTCTGCTGAAGCGTATGAGGAGAGGCGAGCAAGGCTTCTTCAATATAATGAGGAGTTACGCGCTCAAATCGATTACGAGGCTCTCACCGAGGAAGGCAAACTAGACTTCGATCTAGTCATACAGTATCACGATATCGTGCGATTTCTTCTAGGAGAATTGCCTAGTATGCGAAGTGGACAAACCATTGGATACTCAGCGCCAATTGGATTCGTTGGAGAAGCGATTCACCCCCTGTACACCAGGGACTTTGCACCGCTCGAAACGCGAACCAAAGCCATCATCGGTCGACTGAAACAGACTCCAAAGTTCCTCGAGGGGACGAAATCCCTGTGGCAAAAACCCGTCAAGCTCTGGGTCCAACTGGCCATAGAGGAAGGCCCTAGGACCGTAGGCTTTCTGCAGTTAATCCAGCACACCCTCAAACCACAACTCGAACCAACTCTGCATCAAGAGCTAGTGGAGGCTATTGGTGTCGCCAGCGCATCAATGGGAAAGTATGTAGAATGGCTTCAAAGTGATGTGCTTCCCCGGGCCACACATGATTGGGTCTTAGGAAAAGCCAAGTTTGCCAAGCTCATTAAGCTTCGTCGACTTGGGAAAACACCCCAAGAAATACTGGCCCTGGGGATGCAGGCACTCGAGGACACGAAACAAGCACTGGCAAAACTTGCGGAGGAATTACATCCAGGAAAGAGCGTCGAAGAAGTCAGGGAACTCATAAAAAGTGACCACCCCTCTACCTTCGAAAAGGTTCTCCAACATGTAACCCACATCACCAAGGAAGCACGGGCGTTCATCCTTGAACACAACCTCATGGATGTCCCGGAGAACGAAAGCCTACGAGTTATCCCTACGCCATCATTTCTAGCTCCACTCATTTCTAGGGCGGCGTATAGGCCTCCCGAGATGTTTTCCATGAAGCAAGAGGGTCAATACTTGGTAACCGCCACTGAGGAAAGTGAGAAAATTCTGAAAGAACATTCCTACGCCGGCAGCAAAAACGCTGCCGTACACGAAGCTTATCCCGGACATCATCTCCAAATTGTTTCTGCCAACCTCCAACCCAACCTGATTCGAAAAATCACATGCCGAATAGGGGGTGAAACCATAGAGGGGTGGGCTCATTACTGCGAACAGTTCATGGCTGAAAAGGGCTTCTTGGGGAAGACCGAGGTGTTCATGCAGCTCGATGGACAGCTCTTCCGTGCCATGCGGATTATAATCGACATCAAACTCCACACTGGTCAAATGACCTTTGACGAAGCCAAGGAATTCATAATCAAGGAAGCCGGAATGGCGGAAACCATCGCGGTCACCGAATTGAAACTCTATACTAAATTCCCCTCCTTTTTCCTCGACTACCTCTTCGGGAAACTCATGCTCCTCAAACTCCGTGACGAAATCCAGAGCCAAATGGGCGACCAGTACTCTGACCAGTTCTTCCACAACACTATCCTCCAATCATGTGCAATGCCTATCCACTTCACGAGAAGACTCTTTCAGATACGCATCGCCCAACTCTCCAAGGATTAGTCATACTAGAAGTATAGATTATCGAGTTCTTCTTCTATCCATTCCTCCAATTCAGGTAGTTCTGTAACACCAAATGCGGCAAGCTGGTTCCTCACCTCGGTCACCGTCTCATCAGGGGCTCCAGTGACAATAAGGAGCCGGGCATAGTTACTGAGGGCGCGAACAAAGTAGGACTGCACAATCGTCGATTCATGACTGGCACAGGCACCACAGTGCTTCAACACTTCACGGTAGAAGTGAACGGCTTCATCAAGCCAATCCGACCGGTGACACAAGACCCCCAGATTGTTCAGAATGGGAACCAGCATCCACAAGTACATACTGGGCACCTCCCTCGCGTTATCCAGGCGAATCCGAAGCGCCTCCTTGAACGCATTCTCCGCCTCCTCAAGATTCCCAGCTTCCGCCAGAACCACTCCCAGATTATTCAGGGCTGCAGTCTTTAGGGACGATACAAATCCCAAATCCTTGACAAGGAGGGGCTTGAAGAGTACTAGGGCTTCACGGAGTGCCGCTTCGGCTTCTGCCAGCCGATTGATTTGGCGAAGGAGGACCCCGTAATTGTTGTAGAGAAAAGCAGCACCTAAGATGTATGCTTTGGAAAGCTGGTCAGCAATCGGTCTATAAAGCGTAACGGCTTCCTTGTATACCGCCTCCGCCTCCTCAAACCGACCCATCTGGCGAAATAGAATTCCACACTGCGACAGAGTTACTACGAGATTAATCAATCGGCCTCTCAGTTCCTTCTCTTGAATCCTCCGAAAGATGGTTCGTGCCTCTTGGAGCACAGCTTCTGCCTCAGTCAGCTTGCCACAATAACGTAAAGCAACACTCAGATGGAGTAGATAGCGACCAAGAAAATTCTCTCGCTGGGAAAACAGCAAGGGCGCTTCTCCGATCAGTTTAAGGTGTTCACGTTGGTGTTCAACGGCAACTTGGTACATCCGTTCCGCTTCTTGAACCCTACCTGTAACCATGAAATAGGCAGCGTAAAGGTCGCGTGTTCTAGCTGAGTAGTAAAACCACTGGACATCTGCTGCGTTTTCAAGTTTTGTCAGAATCTGGGCTGCCTCTTGGAAGGCCTCCTCTGTCTCAGTTGTTTTACCTGAGAACCAGGATGCATCGCCCTGTAAAAGGAGGGCATCGACTAGACTGTATATGGCTTCTGGGGACTTCTCAACATACCGTCGCCATAGACGAACAGATTCACGGAAAGCGGCCTGTGCCTCAACGATTCTGTAATCATAGATTAGAGATACACCATAATTATGATGAAGATCACATGAGAGTAGCAGAATCATATCGGGTGATCCAAGAAGAGAAATTTCTCCTAATCGTTTCAGTTCGTCGAGGAGTTGAAACGCCTCTTGATAGAATTCTTCTGCTTCTGAAGCTCGACCCTGTTCACTCAACACCCACGCCAGACCCATAAGAGTCCATGCAAGATCGAGCTGGTACCTGTCGGGATCCTCTAAGGCAAGCTCACGAAATACTCTGAGACTCTCCTGGAAGTCCTGTTCCACCTCCGCCCACCGATACAAGCGGCTTAAGGCGAATCCTCTAAGCATATGGAGCCTCCCTTGTCCCGCATTCGTCCGAAACTGGACTCCATCCAGAAGCGATAGCACCGCGGATATGCTAGTCGATTGAAGGGTTAGTGCGGTAACCGTAGCCTTGTTGATAGCCTCGGGCTCATCCACCAACGCCTGAACCGAGAACGCCAAGCCCAGCAAGGTAAGATCCTGCGTTTCCTTTGCTCCCTCTTCAAGGCGCATTGCAGTCTCAAGGGCTAGCTTGGGCAGCCGGTCACCCAACTCAGCCAGCACTAGCTCCCATGCTAGGCTGTGCAGGTCCCACGTTCCATCGCCCCTGTCTCGGACAAAGCTCAAATGGGTTAAGCGGTCCCACTGGTCCGTCTTCAGGTGCGGCACAAGGAGTGTCAGCGTTTTTCGAGTAAAGTAGGGGAGGAGCCCTGCCCGGTCGATGATTTCGTGAAGCCCCTCCGCCTGGCTGAAGAGTCGACGCCAAATCTTGAGGCGCACCTGTTCGAGCGTGTCAGCTCGAAGGCTCTTCACCTCGTCAATGGAGAGGTCACCGAGGTCCCGGAGGTCACAAATGGCGTGGAGCGCAAAGGGGTTGCCACCAGTCGTGCTAATGATCTGGGTCTGGAGTTCCTCAGACTCTACACCCCGCTGAGCGAGGAGGTCCCGGCAACTCGTGGTATCTAATTCGGTGAGTTCTTTCTCCTCCACGGACACCTCGAGGCCTAGGCTTTCCGGTAATGGGCGGCGACTGGCAGTGATGCTCACCGCGTTGGTGAGGGAGGAGAGGAATACCCACCAGAGCTCGGCCTCACAGATTTTCCGGTCCTTGTAGTGCCAGCGGTGTCGCTCGGTATCCACCTGTTCATAGTGGTCCAACAACACTAATACCGGCTGGGTGTGGCGTTTTCGTCCCTTCACATCCTCGAGGAGGGCATCGAGGAAGAGGACCTCCGCCCGGTGAGGGTCCCGCCAAAGAATCTCCAGCAGGGTCTCCACGTAGTTCTTCCCAAGGCGGTCACGCAACCACGCCGCCACTTTCCCTACACGGCGTTTGAGCAGGGGGCTCAGCTTCATCCCGACAGTTCGTATCGCCTTACTGATGTTGACCATAGAGCCGATGAAGGGCAAAACCTTGAGGACATCAAACGCCCAGGACCGCCCCGGCTCCTTGGCGGCTTGGATGCCTTGAACGAAGCGCAGGCGAATCGACCAGAGCACATCAAACCGTTGAAGCCGGATCCCTGCTCGAACCGCGCCCCTCGCGAGGACATCCAGCCGGTCATAGAAATCGGTGACCTGCTCGCAGTCGAGGATGATGGCATGGTCGATGGTACGGCGCCAGTGCTCAATAAGGGCGGTCTTCCCGATGCCACCGATGCCCCGCAGGTGGAGGAGCACACTCTGGTCCTGACAACGACTGAGCGCGGTGGTCATCCACTCGAGGTACTCCTCACGATCAACAAAGACCGGCTCAACAGGCTTGAAGTGCTCATACATCCCAGTATCCTTCCGTAGAGCAGAGAGGATATTAGGGGATTCCCGCCCTAAAAAGGGCGACGTTCTCTTCTGCTTTGCAGTAATGAAAAACTAAATATCAGATAACCGAGAGGGAGATTCGTTTTGGGAGGCAGCACGTTTGACGGAAGATGAAAAATTACACCGGTTATTTGAACGCGTATTTGATACCGAAATGGAACATTCGCCAGTTCAAGCGACCTTTGTTGGCTACAAACACGAAAAACATGACCACTTATTACCTGATGGCTCAGCTAAAGCCTTCGAGGCGACGATAGCCCGGCTTCGTCAATATAAAGAGGAAGTCCAAACAGAAATCGATTATGAAGCCCTTACCGAGGAAGGCAAGCTAGACTACGATCTAGTCTTACACTTTCTCGAGTACACACTGTTTGATATGACGGAAATCGCGGACTGGCGAAGTGGACACCCATTTGGATCCTCTGGGCCCATTGGAGGCATTGGGAATGCGGTGTTCCCTCTCTATACCAGGGACTTTGCTCCCCTCGAAACGCGAGTCAAAGCAATCATTGGTCGGCTGAAACGGACTCCCCAATTCCTGGAGGAGACGAAAACCCTGTGGCAATCACCGGTCAAGCTTTGGACGCAACTCGCTATCGAGGAAGGTCCTATGACTGTGGGCTTTCTGCAGTTAATCCAACACACGCTGAAACCCCAACTGGATGCCACGTTACACAAAGAACTGGAGGAGGCGATTGGTGCCGCGTCTGAAGCAATCAACAAGTATGTTGAATGGCTGAAAAGCGATGTGCTTCCTCGGTCCACCCATGATTGGGTCTTGGGAGCCGCCAAGTTCGTCAAACTGATTGAGCTGCGCCGACTAGGGAAAACACCACAAGAGATTCTGGCCTTAGGGCAACAGGCCTTCGATGACACCAAAGAGACATTGGCGAAGCTGGCGGAGGAGTTACACCCTGGAAAGAGTGTGAAGGAGGTCAGGGAACTCATCACACGGGACCACCCCCTCTCCTTCGACGAGATCCTCCAACACATCGCCAACCTCACCAAAGAAGCACGGGCGTTCATTATTGCCCATAACCTCATGGATGTACCGGAAAATGAAAGCATACGGGTTGTCCCCACCCCGTCGTTTCTCACTCCCATCATTCCCACAGCCGCCTATCTATCACCTGAGATTTTCTCTCCAAAGCAGGAAGGCCAGTACTGGGTCACTATTACTGAGGGAAGTGAAGAGCGGTTGAAAGCCCATTCCCGCGCAGGCAGCAAAAACACTGCTGTCCACGAAGCATACCCCGGCCATCATCTCCAAATCGTTTCAGCCAACCTCCAGCCGAACCTGATTCGGAAAATCACCAGCATGGTGGCCCACGAAACCGTTGAGGGCTGGGCTCATTACTGCGAACAACTCATGGCCGAAAAGGGGTTCCTAGGGAAGACTGAGGTGTTCATGCAGCTCGCCGGGCAGCTCTTTCGCGCCATGCGCATTATTATCGATATCAAACTCCACACGGGTCAAATGACCATTGATGAAGCCAAGGCGTTCATGATCGAGGAAACAGGGATGCTGGAAAACATTGCGGTCGCTGAGTTGAACCGCTATACCAGCACCCCCTCCTATCCTCTCAGCTATCTCCTCGGAAAACTCATGCTCCTCGAACTCCGTGACGAAATCCAGAGCCAAATGGGCGACCAATACTCCGACCAATTCTTCCACAACACCATCCTCCACTCCGGCGGCATACCCATCCACTTCCTACGAAAGCTCTTTCAATTACGCATCGCCCAACTCGCCAAGGACTAATAGAGGGTCGTGGGCTACAAGAAGATTAAAATATGTCTTTCAAAGACATATTTTCTATTGCTACAATTGCGGGAAAGTTGATCCAACCTCCCCACATTTCAACGAGGCATCATCATGACCAAGCCCACTACCGATTCCCCTCCAATCCTAGAGTCTCGAAGCCACCCCTTCTTCACCTCAAAAGAAGAGCAACGCTATATTGCCCTTGGGCACGAGTACCCTGATTTCATATATCCCGCGCATCCTGACGCGGTTCAGGAGGGCTTCGCTTACCTGTTTTCTGCAGGATTTCGACCACCAAGCGGAGAGGATTTTGACCCCGACAATCCACCTATGCGTCGGATGGGGATCCCACGCCGCAAAATGATAGGGATGATAGGGATTTTTCGCAAGATCATGAAAGGCATGCGACAAAGCTGGGAAGACATCGAACCTTATTTTGGACAGCTAGAACCGACACCCTTTGAGCCTAAACCAGGGCTCTGGGAGGAGCTAAACGGATTCATCCAAAAGAAGTGGAAAGATGTCCGCGTAGGATTCACCGAGCTCCCCCAACAGATGATCTTCAAGAATAAATTTACCCTCTTTCGCTACGCTCTCATTGTTAGCCAAGAGATGAAGCGGGATAAAATCGACAAGGCGCCCGACTTGACAGCCGGCAAAGAAGTGATGCGCGTCTACGGCAGCTTGGGACTTGTTGTGAATGACATCGCCCGATGGCTTCGGAAACAAGGGGTTCGCTGTCAGAGCAATCACCCCCTCGGAGGTCTCACCAACACTCCGACGCTGGCAGGTAAGGCGGGCATGGGTTGGCAAGGACGCTCCGGTCTCCTAATCACACCAGAGTTTGGACCCCGCGTACGACTTGCCCCGGTCTTCATCGAACACCCGTATTTCGAGTTCACCGACCACCGTGACCACGACTGGATTGAAGCCTATTGTGAACTCTGCCAACGCTGCGAACGAGAGTGTCCAGGACAAGCCATCAACTCCGAAAAGACGGTTGCCATCGATAACGTGCCCGGAATCGGGGCCCTGCGTACCTGTATCGACAGAATCCGCTGCTTTGAATTCTTCAGCAAAACATTGGGGTGCTCCGTGTGTGTAAAGGTCTGTCCCTTCTCGGAGGGCGGTGACATCTATGAGCGACTCAAAGCGGTGGTCCAGAAAAGGCAAGACTAAAAACCCTCAACATGTAGGTGTATGCGAGGGACATGCCAAATTCTGCGTTTACCAGGACCTTGCTTAAAGTTCTCCACAAGGTGGTAAAGAAGGCACCCACTATATCCGAGCTAGTAGAGCAAATCCAGCTCATGACCTACACGCTCTTTAAGCTCGACGATGAAAAGGAGAGCGTCTCGAGCCGCATCTCCGCTTGGGATCGCCTTAAATTCCTGAGCACCACGAAGGAGGAACGCGAAGAAAAGGACCTCAAAGCGCGTATTAAAATCCTAGAACGAGAAATTGAGAGCTCCCGGAAGAGGCTCCACAGCCTGCTCGTGAGGGTGGTCGAAGAACTCTGCTTGAAGCGAGACGACTTTCGCCTACTACGGATATGGGACTACACCTTGGAAATCAAGCAGAAGATTCGCTTCATCAGCTGTAGTAGCTGCGATGAAGGCTTTGCTAGCGTGATGGGTGATATGGCGGCTCTAGCCGCGGTGAGCCGGTTGCAGGCGTTTCTAGACTATCCCGGAGACGAATCCGTCAGCATCGCCTCGCTCATTGAACAGGAAGAGAGAGACCTACTCGGAAGCTACTATTGATCACCTATCGAATCTTTAGGGAGAAGGGTTTATATTCCCCGAGGGCAGTTAGGCACACCTAAACACTACATCGCGGTGAAACCCATGACTGAAGACCTCTATTTCCGCCTCCTCATCATCCTGCTCTGGGGCATCTTTGCCACCGTCAGAATCTACTACCGAAGCAGAAGCCTCGCACCACGGCTAGAAGAGGAGAAGCAGCCCGAAGGAAAAGACCGCTTCGGCGGCTGGATCAGCATCATCCTAATGATCGGCATACTCGGTATGATTGTCTCGGTCATACTCTACGTAGTTGCCATTCTCATTCCCGTCCCCTACCTTCTTGACTTCCAGTTTCCCCTACCGACAATCCTCCAATGGGTCGGCGTCATCATGGGAGCCATTTCCGTGCCTTTCCTCATCTGGATTCACCGATCACTGGGCAAGTATTATGCAGCTCAGCTCGAACTCAAAGAAGAACACCAGCTCATCACCATTGGAC
>JABXGV010000218.1 GCA_016550485.1 archaeon | reverse complement strand
TTGGCTGCATTGCGTACACTCCTTGAGTCACTCCAACAGGATCTATCCAAGCAGCATTCTGCCCTCACTGAGAACATAGAAAGCATCACCCGCCAAGTGACTGCCGAGACATCCACACAGATAGCAAATATCCAAAGAACCGCCAACGCAAGCATACAGAACCTCGAGGAAATGACTAAACTCCTCGCAACAAAGGAGCAGGAGATAAAACAACAACAAGGAGCAGTTTTAGAAGAGCAGTTAGCTGTGATTGCCCAAGAACTTGGTACTACAGGCAACCAAGTAGGTCAATTCGTCAAGGATTCGATTGGACAAGCTGAAGCAAAAATCAAAACACTGGGCTCGACATCAGCTACACATATTACTGAATACAGCACTTCATTTCAAAAACAAGTGGATACCCTTGAAGCGCTCGTGGTTAAAGAAACCAACCAAACTACTCAAACACTTCAAGCGGAATTTTCCGAAATACAAGAAGCAATTGAACAAAACATCACTGGATTAACTGGAGCTGTAAAAACACAGCTAAACGCCTTATTAACACAAAAATCTCAATCAACTAAAGAAAAACTTGCTTTATTTCGAAGTAAAATCGGCGAAATCCTAGCCTCAGTATCGAAGAATCTTAGACAAGAAACTACAGCAGTAAAGGAACGAATCAATTCAGAAATCAACATGGTAAGTGAAGGATACCTCGATCAGTTGGCTGCATTGCGTACACTCCTTGAGTCACTCCAACAGGATCTATCCAAGCAGCATTCTGCCCTCACTGAGAACATAGAAAGCATCACCCGCCAAGTGACTGCCGAGACATCCGCACAGATAGCAAATATCCAAAGAACCGCCAACGCAAGCATACAGACTTTACAGAAGAATATTCGACAACAAGAGAATTTATTTCGTGAATTAGAGCGGCAAACGCAGGAAATTTTGAAACAACAAGCTGTCTCAATTGGTAAAGAGCTGGATACGGCAGCCACCCAAATTCGTGAATTCATTCGAGACAAAGTAAAACAAACCGAACAAACCGTTGAACAACTGGGTGCGACAAGTACAGCAAAAATTACTGAATATCGAAACGCATTCGAACAACAAATGAAAGTATTTGAAACAAATGTGAACAAGGAAAGTGACAATTGTATTTCTTCACTTCAACAAGAACTCGTACGGTTTCTAGAAACAATAGACAAGATAGTGAACACTACA
The DNA here is from genome assembly GCA_016550485.1 of archaeon. Lineage (GTDB taxonomy): Archaea > Asgardarchaeota > Hermodarchaeia > Hermodarchaeales > Hermodarchaeaceae > YT-063. The sequence goes on along the minus strand of JABXGV010000218.1, from coordinate 9,721 downwards.
GAAACAGCAACGGAGAGTCTTCAAAACGAGTTAGATAAACAAGTATCTGATTTCACACCAGCTTACCGAACGCGTATAAGTCAGCACCACAATACGCTGCGAGAGTCCTTGCAAACTGACATACAGAAACTCAATACAAGATTTAAAGAAATGGGAAACACGCTTCTCTCACATATTACGAGAAGTGGAAAAGAAATACGTCAATCTCTAGAAGAGGCGCTGTCCCACACAACAACAACAATCGAGGAGGGCGCTCAACAGATAAATGCAGAAAGCGAAAAAATTGCTATTGAATTTAGAGAATCACTGAAGACAACAACAGACAATACTAGAACCCTCCTTATAGAGAAGCTAGCTACGACAAGAGATACACTTGTTGGGGTACATGATAAGGCTTTACAAAGGGTCACAGAGGATTTGACGGCCTTTCAAGGTGAAACCGATAAAGCATTCACTTTAGCCGAGCGCTCTCTTGATAGTGAAACATCCACTTCGAAAGAAGCGATTAGCCAAGAAATCAGCCAAGCAACCCAAGACCTCACAACAGGTATTGAGAGTATCACGAGAGTGCTAAGTGACAACACACAAGATACGATAAAATTATCGAATGAGACACTGAAGACCGCATACGAATCGACTGGCTCAGAAATCCAACATCATATTAGAGAGATAATGTCATTAATCACTCAGTTATCGGATTCAGCAAAACAAACCCTTCGAGCCCAAACGCAGCAATTCAGCGGAAATCTTGACGGACAGATTGAAGAGAAGAGCCGTTCACTGGAAAGTGAAACTCAAGCCTCTACACAAGAAATTACAGCCGCTATTGCTGAATCGGAGGAAGAGGCAATATCTCTTCTTAGTGAGTACACAGAAAACATGGCAACACCTGTGAAGAGCATTTTATCAAAATCAGAGAAAACAGGACACATACTATCGAATATATGGGATTTACTAGTTTTTCTTCAAGTTTCTGAAATCGAAAGAACTTGGCATATTGTGACGAGTGAGAAGGTCAAAATCCATTTGACGGATATGTTAATGCGTGCTCAATCTACAATTACACTTGTTTTCCCCACATTCGATGAAATTCCCCAAGAGGCCTTGAAAGCAGTTTCTCCTGATGTCCGAATCCACATTGTTACAAAAATAGATGAGAAACACACACCACAAATTCAGAGACTACTAACACAAGGCAATATCCGAATGTGGCAATCAATCCAAATACCATTTTATGCAGGGACTCGTGATGGCGAGGAAGTTCTCATTGCCCCAGTTCATGATAAACCCCAAGATGTCGTGGCAATTGTCAGTGATCAAGAAAGCTACATTTCCCTATTTAACAAGGCTCTTGGTCCGATATGGATTTCTAGTGCAAAGGAACTCAGACAAAGCTAGCACTACTTTGAAAGTGATGTACGACCAACATTATTTGTAGAGGCTTTCCTTAGGAATTGGGATTCAAATATTTCGTTCACCCGTTGGATCGTATCTGCTTCATCTGGCGATTTGTCATATCTAATTTGCTTGACTCGTGCAAATCGGAGTGCCTTGCCCGAAGGATATCTCGCAGATCGCTGGATTTCGTCGAACTCGATTTCAACAACAATTCTAGGCTGTACAAGTACAACGTTACCACGCCTTTCCACTTGAAGCTCCAAAAGACGCTTGGTAATTTCTTCGAATTCAGCATCTGTGAGGCCTTTGAAAGTTTTACCTAGCATTTGAAATTCTGCAGTTTCCGGATCCCATGCTCCTAGATGGTAATCTGATAGCCATCGATGCCTGCGCCCAGTACCATATTCTGCCGCTATTATTACTAAATCCAAAGTTTCTAAACTCTCTTTGATTTTCAGCCATGACTTACCTCGAATGCCTGGTTTGTAGGGGCTATCCAAGCGTTTCGCTATCAACCCCTCGTGACCCTTCTGAATTGCAGAATCGAAGAAGGTTTCAGCTTCTCGAGAATCCATGGTGATTATTTGAGGAACAAGGGGGATAGAGCCACAGATGGAAGCTAGTCGCTTTCGCCGCTCAGTATATGGACAATCTATAAGCACTTCATCGTTGAGCATCAGTAAATCGAAGAGGAAAAGCCTCACAGGAATCTCTTTAACTAGTCTTTCTACTCCACGAACTCGTCGAAACCTCCGCATTAGATGTTGAAAAGGAAGTGGGCGCCCGTCCAATCCGATGGCAATAACTTCGCCCTCAAGAATACAGCTAGTTTCTGTTACTTCTTTTTGAATTAATGTGACTAGATCCGGAAGGCTACTAGTTACCTCAGTAAGTCGGCGGCTATAGACCCTGATTTTGGGTTGTCCATTTCGTTGTTGATGAATTTGAACCCGGGCCCCGTCTAACTTCATTTCAAACGCAGATTCGCCACCATGTTGTAACAGAGCTTCTGATACATCCTTTGCCTGAGCAGCTAACATTGGCAGTAATGGAGTAAAAGATTGGAGACGAACCTTTTGTAATCCAGTTATCCCCTCTTCGCGCGCAATCCTAGTAACCTTACCGAGATCACCTGTGAGCATGTTCGCACGCTGAACTAGTGGTAAAGGTAGATTGAAGGCACGAGCTATGGTTCCTTCAAGCATCCCCTCATTGAAACCGATTCGCTGATCACCAAGCAGTATTTTTGTTAAGTATTTCGCTTCCAAGGGAGTTGCATGCATGAATAATGACCGTAAATGCCCAGTTTTTCGTCGTCTAGACCCTGTTCCTTGTACATCTGCAATTACCGTAAAAGTTTGGTAGACCTCTGTAATTGTTAATGGAGTAGGGAATAATGTGGCTTGTGCAACTCGGCCAGATTTTAGATACAAACGCCGGACGACCTCACCCAGATCTCCTGATTCTCGAAAAAGAGTGCCAATTTCATCTGTGGAGGGTTTGAACATCTCTTTTAAAACATCGTAGAGAGCTGCCCAACTGATAGCAAGAACGCGATGACTAGCTCTAGGAAATGGCTGCCCAATAATGAGAAGCGCAGCAGCCTCTACCTCCTCAGGTAGTAGCTTGGCAATAAATTCCCCTACTAGTGACATCTTCTCTAGACGCTTTGTTGTAGCAACAACCTTTTCGCAGAGCTCTGACAACTTACTAAACGCGGTTTGTGTTTTGAGGGACATAGCATTGCCTCTTCTTTCTAAGGAAATCTGACTTATGTAAGGTTTTAAAAGGAATTATCCTAAATCGTTTATAACTCGTTTTACGAGGTTACTATTAAAAATGAAAGTTAGCGAATTAACCTCCTCATCGCGTCGTGTTGATATAAAGCTACGAATCCTATCGATTGAAACTCCGCGCGATGTAAGAACGTCACGGGGCTCCGCCAGAGTGGCGACTGCTACTGCTGGTGATGAAACTGGGACCATAAAATTATCGCTTTGGAACGATGACATCGATCTAGTTTCTGAAGACTCTGTGATACAAATCACAAACGGCTATGTTAAGACCTTTCAGGGCGAGAAGCAGCTCTCCTCAGGAATCTATGGAGAGCTTGTCGTTGTTGATGACCCGATGTTCCCTAGCCGGGAAGCCATCATGAGCGGAACAGCTGAAGAAGACTAAGGCAGAAGAATAATTCAGTTTGAACATGCGTAACTAGAATCTGCGTTTACCTAATCCGACTGCGCAGGGAGAAGTGACCATTTTGGTTATCGATGCTTTTTTTGCTTGGTTACACGCCGTTGACCAATGGCTAGACGGGCTGTTACAGCTCATCATTTTCTGGGTCCAAAATCTCGGACCGATTGGAGTTTTCGCAGGGGTCATGATAGAAACTCTCATCGCGCCAATTCCTTCCCCAGTTATCATGATGGCGGCTGGCTTTCTGTTAACACAGGGTCACCCACTCCACATCCAACTACTTATCATCGCTGTAGATGTAATGCTGGTTGGTGCAATAGCCTCAACCATTGGTTCCTTCTTCGGTTATGGAATCGCATACGCTGGAGGATATCCAGTCATTGAACGGTACGGTAAGTACCTCGGAACGTCAATCGAAGAGGTTGAATATATGCGTCAGCGATTCGAAAAGTCATCACGCGATGAAGTTTTCCTCTTTGTTGCGCGTGCAGTCCCTATTATCCCTCTTTCTGTTGTATCCATCGTTGCTGGTGCAATCCGGATGGATTGGAAACACTTTGCAATAGTCACTTTTCTTGGCACTCTACCTCGATGCCTCGTTCTTGGAATCTCTGGTTGGCTTGTTGGTGCGGCTTTTTCACAGCTCGGAGAAATGGTTGATTTCCTGGAAACGTTAACACTCCTATTATTGATTCTGTTTATCGTTGTTTTCATCATCTTCCGACTAATCCTACGTCGGCGCGCCAAAAGTGAATCGGAAAAATCAAATGATTCTGGCAACTAGCATTTCAATAATGGAAACCTAATTAGCCGCGTGCAAGTCACCCACTAGGGGCAGACGGACTTCAAAAATGAACAGAATCCTGTAGCCTCGCTGCCGAAGTTGAGTTTGAAGGAGAACAGCGCGGTCCCTAGCTTCAGCGATGGTTCGGTACCAAGCTGAGACACATATACGTTCTTGATTATTAGTTTCACATAGAATATCGCTAGGCACTTCTGCATGTTCAGGAACTCGGACTGAAACACGATATCTGCCATTCTTGGCACTAAGCCAAATTTCACAGAAGCCTACAGAGAGAGTTTTTGCACTACCCATGGCAAGTCAAATATAGGTAGAGCAAAGTGAACTATTAAGGTTGCTTATATGTTATCAAATGATGAGAGATATGAGTTCACTATGTATAGCTGGTGTCGATGAAGCAGGGCGCGGTCCAGTGATTGGGCCCTTGGTCATCGCGGGAATTGTAGTCAAAGAAGAACACTCAGAAGCGCTAGTTGAGTGGGGGGTTCGAGACTCGAAGGATCTTACGCGAAGAAAACGTGAAGCATTAGAGCTGTCTATTCGACGAATAGCCCTCCAAGTAGAAGTAATGGAAATCAGCGCTGCAGAAATCGATACACGCCGTTCAGCAAAAAGGAGCCTCAACGACCTTGAAGCTGAATGGATGGCAATAATTCTCCAACACCTTCAGTGGGATGTTGCGTACGTTGACGCGGCTGATGTTGTCGCTGAACGCTATGGTCGTACAATACAGGCTCGCCTTGAAACAGAAAAAACTATAGTGAGTGAGCACAAAGCCGACCAAAATTACCCGGTCGTAGCTGCAGCATCGATTCTGGCAAAGGTGCGGCGAGACCGTCGCATTTCGGAGCTCCATAACCGGTATGGTGACTTTGGTAGTGGCTACCCAAGTGATCCACTAACAAGACGATTCTTGAGGGAGTGGATAGCTAAATATGGCACATTTCCTGAGATAGTAAGGCATTCTTGGGAAACCGCGCGCAAAATACTTGCGACTCGGAGGCAACAGACCTTACCATAGCTGCTTCAGAAGAGCACCCCTGCCACCCAGTGACTTTTGTATTCAATCACTCTGATGTCTTCGTCTTTCTTTTCCGCTTTGCTCTCCTTTTCCGTTTCGGCTTCTCTTCAGCAGCTTTCGCCTGCGGTGTTTCCTCACTAGGCTCAGCTGGAGTAGGCTCGCTCTCTTCCACGGGGGCTGTTCCTACTGGAGCGAGCTGAGGCTCTGCCTCGTCTTTAGGTTTCTTTCGTTTCTCCTTCATCTTCTCCCGCATCCGCATATAATGCTCAGCGAGAAGTTCGAGATGCCGTTTGGCGATGTCAGGGTGAATGTCCTTTTGAGCGAGTCTTTCTTCAAGACGGAGAACTAAGAACTCGGGGAAGAATGATTCAAAATGGATGTCTGAAAGTAGCATAACAAAGGGATCGTCGCCTCGCTTCACAGACACAGTAGTAGATCCCATCGTTGTAATTACTTTGGCAGATTCAAGTCGTCGAATAACTGCATCAAGGGCTGCTCTCTTCTCCACTATTCCAGCGAGCTCGGATTTGTGGACAATTCGCCGCCGAAGCACTTTCGTGACATCATAGATATCAGGATCGAGGAGGAGCTGGCCCAATTGAAGGGTGTCATCCTCTGACCAAGCGTAACCACTAAAGAATTCCGCAACGCGGTTCTCATACTCCGCAGCCTGTTCGGCAGACAGCCCACCAGATTTGGCAAGTTTGAGTGCTTGCTCTGGTGGGTAACGGGCGCCAAATAAGTCATTAACCATAAACACGCAGTTATCTGAGACTGCGTTAACCCAATCCTCGTCGACTATGCCGCTACGCAGAAGAGGTAACGTAAGGAGTCCCAAATCCGGATAATGCTTCCCGGTTTGTAGTTCTAGCCATTCACGTAGTTCCTCTCCTGGAATTCCTCCACGTGACAACTTGTGCATAAGAAGGCGCGTCTCTTGATCTACAAACACCTTTGCCAAGCGTTGCTCCACACTCAGCTCAACCATTCTTTTCAGTTTATCAAACATCTCGCCAAGATATTCGATGAACTCTGGTTCGCCGATATTCTCTACAATCTCGTTTGAAGCTAGGGTTAATCCTTCCTCATATGCGCGCGCCTCCTCATCCAAATTGAGAAATAACATCACGCAGAATTGATCCTTGCCCCTTCGAATCCCCGAATACCAGCTTGCAACTGCGAGCTGCGTACCTTCAAGAGTCATCGTCAAGAAGCCAGCTTCAGGCTTTCCCATGGCATGCGCCGTAAAGACACGGAGCATATTCTCCTCGGATACATCAAGATCTGACGGAAAGACACCGACAACACGCAAGCCGCTTTTGTCATCCCATCTAGTTACACCTAATCCTAATGGCATTTTTTATTCCACCACTATTATATCATCGTTCGTCGTATGCTATACTTTAGTTTATCTTATATTTAAATTGTTTCTAAGGTTGTTTATTTGAACAACCCGTTTTCGGTTGCTATTTAGGCTTGCCTAATTTTAGGTATCTTGGGACACTTAATCCCCTGTTGCTTCGGCAACCGCGCCTACAAGGACTTTGAAGAGGACTTCTCTGTAGCGGGGATCAATTGCCACTAAGCCGTAAGTCTGTACTCCAAGAATACGCTGGACAAGTTTGGCAGACAGGGCGCCAGGAAGATCCTGCTTATTCGCAATCGCCCACACGATAGCAGAAGAAGCGTTCTTCCGCACCATTTCCAAGATATCCCTTGTCGCTAATACATTCTTTAAGGTAGAATCTGTCACTAACAGAACCGCATCCGCGTTACGAAGGTAATAACCCCAAAGAGACCGGAAACGCTCCTGACCAGCGAAGTCCCACACTACGAGTTCGTATGGTCCAAAGCGCACACCCTGCAACTTCTCCACATCGACTGCGACAGTCGGGACGTAAACTCCAGAGATAGTTGCACCAGTAAGGAGTTTGAGCATTGTGGATTTACCTACTCCGCCTTGTCCTAGTAGGCAAATTTTCAGCATCGTCACAATAACGTCATCAAGTTCACTGGCGAAGCCTTGGAATGCATTTTGATGGGGACTTGATATGTAAGATTCTACTTCGTGACGATACTTTCCTAGGAGAAGTTGTTGGGTCCTATTGATTAGTTCTCTTACGCTAGTTTCATCGTCATTAGAGTCGACTGCAAAAGTGAGAATTAATTGGTCGCCAACTGCAGCATATAGGAATTTTATTTGGCTGACATGGATTGGGAGATCTACACTTGGACCGATCTCTGCTTTTAAGGCATTAAGAGTGATTAGGAATTCTTGGATTATTTCATTTGTGATATCTATTGACCAATACTGTCGATGGAATACACGTTGGCCATTGAGGGTGAGAAGAAATACATTGTGAATCATCGGGACAGGTCAACCTCCATTGTTTGTGTCTGCGCTTTTTCATCTGCTAGTAATGGGGAGAGTTCACGGCAGTTGCGGCGAAGAGACGTAACTGAACATCCCACGAGTTCGATTATATCATTTTCGTTTAAGTTGTCCCCTACTTGTTTTGCACTGAGATAGGCGATGGCTGCGGCTATTATTTGACGCGGAACGCCTTGAAAGATATGTTTCTCTCTAATCAACTCGATAATACTAGATGAGAGGTCTTTAGCTGCTCTGGAGACAGGAAGAAAGGTGAAAAGGTGGTCTAATATTGCATGTATTGGTTCAGACCAACTCTGCTGCTCATGCGCACTCAGGTTGCGTTGTTCATCTGCTTTTGTGAGAATACGTTGGATTCCAGCACGTACAATTCTACGTGCGTTTGCCAATTGCTGCCGTCGTTGACGACGGATATAACGGGGACATTGGTGGAAACTTGGCATCTGATATCTTTTCAAATAGCATGGCTTTTTCACAACGCGACAATACGACGCCATTTCATTTTGACATGTAGGGCGTTCGTATAGAAATGGACACAGTGACTTGTCTCTTGAGCCACCACGTCGCTTTATTTCTGTTGACATATCTATTAGTATTCGCCGATATTTGCGTATGCGCTCTTTTGTGTTGCCTTCCACATCAACGACACTTTGCATCGTAGAGAGAAGTACTGTTTGATAGGCAGTAGCCTCCTCCTCTGGATGAAGGAGTATAATTAGGCAATAGTAGTTCTCTGCCCCGAACTTCTTGATTCGCCTAAATGCAGCGGCAGCACGCAAGGAGACATCTGTTGAGGGAAAAACCCGAAACACAGTGTCCCGATTCAACAACGCACAACCATAGAAAATCTGGGCCAGCTCTTGTCGATCCACATCCAATGACTTGGGATGTTTAGCTAGTAGGACCAAACCAGTCTTTACGTCCCAAGTACTACAGACTAGCCCTCGTGGGATTACTGTTCACCTTTACATTCGTTTCCGAACTGCCAATTAATGTATGTTTAATTGAATATTATGCTGTTCCAACATACTTTTCAACAGCATCAAGAAGAATCCGCATCATCTCAGCCCTTTTTTCAGGATTCACGGCTACCATTCCAAAAGTAGGAACTCCTAGAAGCCGTTCTACTAACGATGGGCTCAATGCACCTTCTAAATCTTGTTTGTTAGCAATAGCCCAGATTGGAACACCGGGGGCGTCCTTTCTGATGATATCTAGTATTGACTTGGTAGCAAGGACGTTGTTTAGTGTTGAATCAGTGATAAGAAAGACGATATCACTACCCCTGAAGTAAATTGACCACAACCTGCGAAATCTCTCTTGGCCAGCGAAGTCCCAGAGGATAATCTTGTAAGTTCCGTATCTTGTTGCCTCTATTTGCTCGATACTAAGAGCGATTGTGGGAACATATTCGGTTGGCGGATCACCTCCTTTGAGAAGTCTAAGGAGAGTAGTTTTTCCAACGCCGCCTTCGCCAACTAGACTAACTTTGAGTTTGCTCATGATGAAGTCATCGATGAATGTTTCGATGCTTTCCGCGTCTTCACTTTCAACCTTTCCACTGAACCTTTCTGTACCAAACTTCTCTATGAGCGAGGTGAGACAGGATTTCACCTTTTCAACAACTCGCTCGTCTTCGTCCTGCATATGACTTACAAAGGCGAGGAGTAAGCCCTCCCGAGTTGAGAAAATAAATTTATTCCCTTGTATATGAATTGGTAAAGAGGGAAGAATGGGGGATTGAACGTGCTTCATAAACTCCTTGTATGCTTTTAGAAACTCATCAATCATGTCGTCAGTTAATTCAACGCGCCAATATTGTTTACTGAATATGATGTCCGCTTGTAGTTCTAGTTCATCAGTGCTGGAGTGTATTGATAGAAGAAAGGCATTATGGATAATTCCTATA
>JABXGV010000217.1 GCA_016550485.1 archaeon | reverse complement strand
GATACCAAGCCAGAGCAGGATTCGCCCTCGCGTGGCCAAAACGAAGTCACCAACAAGATAGTTGAGTTAATCCGGATGCGCCGCAGCATCCGCCATATGACCAGCGAACGCATCCCTGATGAAGACCTCGAACTCATCCTCGATGCAGCACGATACGCCCCCTCTCCAGAGAACATGCAGCAATGGAGATTCGTCATTGTGCGAGAGGACGAACAAATGAAGAAGGTCATTGCTGATATCAGCCAAGAAGCAGCTCGTTACGTTTTTGGGAATTTTCCCTACGAGGCGACACAGGGGCGCCTCTGGTATATGCCCGACGCCAGCCGCCCAGGGACCTATGAGGAGATGAGGGACGGTTCCCTGTTTCGTTATCCAGAGAAGGCGGACGCCGTTATTATTTGCTGTGCCTCAGAGACTTGGCACGATAGCACAGCCATGTACCCTAAAGAGTTATGCGGCAGCGTCGTGGTGGGCATGAGTGTTCTGAATATGTGGCTCGTCGCCCACTCCATGGGATATGCCTGTGCTTACCAAGCTGTCCCATTTGCGGATAAGCGCCATGTCGAATACATCTGCGAGCTACTTGGCATTCCCCGAACCTGGACCCCACTTGCCGCCTTTTGTATAGGGGTTCCAGAAAAACCGCGAATGCTGGGGCCATCACGATGGCCACTAGAAAGCAGCTTCTACATGGAGCGATGGGGCAATCCTTACAGAAGGTGCGCCTTCCGTACGAAGACCAAACAAAAAACCAAGATCCAAGAGGAGTAGACTACTATGAAGATTACTTTACCTAAGGATCTTGAGAAGGTGCTAGCAGACAAAGCTCAAGAGGCGAATATCTCTCTAGAAGATGCTGCCTACCTTATTCTCAGCGAATTTGCGAAAGGCTACGGTAGCCAAATCTATGTTGGCACGTGGAGGCGCGGCAACGTTGGTGATGCCCGCGGTATGCGCTATGTTGTGGAATGGCCCTTTCAACCAGGCTTAGTCAAGATACCTGGTGACCAATCCATCGACATCAAGAATGGAGGGTGAGACGAAGATGACGAAGTACAGAAAAGCCCCTGACGGTGAGTGGCCAGGCTATCCCTACCTGAAGCTCGATGACATCAAAACTAAATCCATCCGCCACAACCGGTACGTCGCAGAATCACTAGTTCGGAATCGGATGGGAAGAGTAGTGCTCCAGCTAGAGGGCAAGTTGTATCAGCAATTTCTCGCCAAGGTACGTGAACGCAAAGGCGATATCCGTGCACATAGCGTGAATGAGGCGGTCCAAGAAGCAGTCAAGGAATGGATGCAGAAAGAATAGTGGTCCAAACTCGGAGGTTGTGATGTTGTCTAATCCTCTTCATCAGCTCATTGACGGTCTAGTCACAAGGGTAAACAGAACTCCTGAACTCCGTGAATTCGTCCGCAACTGGGTCGGCTCTTACCACGGCAAGATACTCCAGCTGGAAACTGAGAAGGGAACTCACCATCTAATTCTAACCACAGATGGAACTATACGCGTTAATAAAGGGAGTTACCCCTCTCCAGATGTTATCTACAAAGCGCCTGCTCAGACCCTTCTTGACCTTTTCACAGGTCAGGCTAACTTTCGGGAACTCATCAAGCGATGGGAACTCGTGATTATTGGTGCTGCACACGAATCAGTACCACTAGCTAAACTCATAATACAAGCAATGACCACGGCTTAGATTTCGTAGCATTGAGAAGATTATCGATTGGCTCTGCTAGCTCCAAGGGTCAGGAGCGTCCTTGCCATCGTACTTGAGCCGGAAGCCCGTATCTATCTCTTTGGCTTCCTTCAGGATAAGCCCGCTAGCGACCACGCGCTGAATCTCGTTAGTGCCTTCATATATAGTCAAAAGTTTAGCCCCGCGCATCATTTGTTCAGCAGGGTACTCACGAAGGTACCCGTAGCCGCCCATGATTTGGACGCAGTCGGTGGTATTCTGCATTGCGGCTTCGGTGGCGAGGACCTTAGCTAGCGAGGACTCCTTGCTGTTGCGGATTCCTTGGTCTGCGAGCCAGGCGGCGTAGCGGGTGGCCCAGCGGGCAGCCATGGTTCGGGCTTCCATGTCTGCGAGCATGAAGCTGATGCCCTGGAATTTACTAATTTTTTGGCCGAACTGTCGACGGTGGTTAGCGAATTTCGCAGCTTCATGGACCGCGCGTTGAGCGACTCCCACGCCAATTGCCGCAATGGCGGCGCGGGTCTTGTCGAGGGTCTGCATGGCGATTTTGAAGCCATCCCCAATTTTGCCGAGTAGGCAGTCGGCGGGAACCCGGACATCCGTGAATTCGATTGAGCATTGGAAGGATGCGCCTTGTCCCATTTTGTTCTCTATTATCCCAATTTTCACTCCTGGTGTGTCGCTTGGGACCATGTGGCAGGTCATCGTCTTGTAGCCTCCACTGGGGTCGGTGGTCGTGAAAACCGAGAGAATTGCGGCGACGTGACCGTTAGTGGAAAAGCATTTACGCCCATTAATAATCCACTCGTCTCCGTCCTTCTCTGCCGTCGTCGTGATGGCAGCGGCGTCAGACCCAGCTTGTCGCTCCGTCAAACAGAACGCGCCCATCTTCACCTTCGGATCAGTAACGAGCGGCTTCATGTATTTCTCCAATTGCTCCTGCGTAGCACCTAGGAGAATTGGTGTAAAGGCGAGGTTATTAGCTAGCAAGGTTGTGGCAATGCCTGCGTCGCCATAACCGATTGCTTCGGCGATGAGGGTCTCCTCCAGCAGTGTATATCCTTGGCCACCGATGTCCTTTGGGAGATGAAGGTACATTAACCCTGCCTCCTTAGCCTTCTGAGCAATTTCCAAGGGGAACTCGTTAGCCTCTTCGAGCTCTCGGGCATGAGGTGTTATGTATTTATGTGTGAACTCCATTGCTGTCTCGTAGAGTTCCTGTTCGTGTTTTGATAGTGCAAAATCAACCATGGCTTCCACCACTTCAGCGAGAGCGAATAACTCTGCAATTGCTTAAAAGTTTGTAGCTCGTGCTGAGGATAGCTTAGGGCAGGTCCCTGCAGATAGAATATGTCAGGACAGCTAGTTTAGTTCTAATCAGTGATTTTGATAAGTGTGTTGCCAAGAGCTGCAATCTTGGAGTGAAGCGACGAAGGGAATTAATTGATGTTCTTCTGCAGACCTAGACGGTTTAGCGCACGGTTAGTCAGTTGATTCCCAAGGAATTCCTAGACTGGGAGCCGGGCGCTTGCTTGTACGGTAAGACCACACTAGAGCTAGTAGAAGCACAACCGCGGCGATGATGATTCCCCAGAAAGCCAACTGATTGCCTAACTCGAATGCTAAGAATCTAAATTGTACGAGAATCGGTGCTGCTAATAAGCTGATTAGGTTCACAATCTTGATCATGGGATTCAACGCTGGACCAGCGGTGTCCTTGAGTGGGTCTCCTACAGTATCTCCCACAACGGAGGCTTTGTGCCTGAAGGACCCTTTACCAGTCCCCGCCTTGAGGTCAATTGGTTCATCCTCAATGTACTTCTTCGCGTTATCCCATGCACCACCGGTAATGGCCATATAAACTGCTAATAGCAATCCTGAAAGGATGATGCCACCTAGGAATCCACCCAGCGCATCAATTGGTAGTAGCAATCCAATCAGCAAGGGCAGGGCTACTGAAATTACTGTCAGCGAAATTAATTCCTTCTGTGCCGCTGTAGTACTGATGGAAACAGCCCTTGAATAGTCTGGTTTCCGTTTACCTGACATTATTCCTGGAAGCTTAAGCTGACTACGAACTTCCGTTACAATTTGTCCAGCTGCTCGTCCAACTGCTCGAATCGTCAGAGCAGAGAACAGCCATGGTAGAGCAGCGCCAATTAGGAGACCTGTAAATACAACTGGATAATCAATCCGAATGCCAGCTGCCAACGGATTTGGCGTTCCCAGCTGATAAGCAACTCGCCCGACATCCACAATGAAGCTGGCAAACAAGGCAACAGCAGCAATTACTGCGGAAG
>JABXGV010000216.1 GCA_016550485.1 archaeon | reverse complement strand
GGAGCTGGAATCCGCTGCCCTCCTCCACAAGGCGCGTTCTACCTTATGCCTGACTGGAACGAGCACCAGCAAGCCCTCAAGAGAATGGGAATCACGACCTCCAAAGAGCTAGGCGAAACATTGCTGAAGAAATGGAACGTGGCGAGCCTACCAGGTTCGGAATTCGGCATGCCACTAGGAAACCTCTGCATCCGAATTGCCACCGTTGATTATGACGGTGAAACCGCGCTGCAGACCTTTCGAGAAAACCGCCAACACGCCATAGGTAACCCGGATACTTTTGTAGAAACCATCGCCCCACGCCTTGTCGCAGCCTCAAATCAGCTGAGGGAATTCCACGCTACAATAAGCTGATTAGCCACTCCATCATGAATTTAACATAATTTATAGTTCAACGAGGAAAGAGATATGGACAAAAAATGGCCCTCACTTCTCCTTGTTATCCTCCTTCTCCTGACAATCGTGTCCACTCAATCTACCGGCAATATCCCCTTCTCAGGTGAACACACCCAAGTAGTTCATCAATCAAGTAAGTCTCAGCCTCAGGAACCACTTTGGAGTAGGAGCTTGGGTAATCCCGATCCTGGGATATGCGAGGAAGGCTATTCATTAGTTGAATGCGCCGACAATGGGTTTGCAATCGCAGGAGTAAATTATACTGGTGCTAACTGGGACGAGGATGTTCTCCTTATACGCACGGATAGCCAGGGCAATTTACTGTGGAGCAATCACTATGGTATTCCAGATATCTTCGAGGTTGAAGTAGGACTTTCCCTAGTGGAGTGCTATGATGGAGGGTTTGCCATTGCGGGAATTCTCAGTAACCTAACAAGCGACTATATGCTGCTAATCCGCACAAATACTGATGGGGCGTTGCGCTGGATGAAGGTCTTTGGTAACTCAACTGCCAGTGACTATGGGTTATCCGTGGTTGAGTGCGGTGATCATGGCTTCGCTGTGGCAGGAACGACCTTCAACTTTGGTGCAGAGAATGGCGACTTCTGGGTGGTGAAAACCGATATCCAGGGTAATCTCCTGTGGGATACCGTGATTGGTGGCTCGGAAATTGAATTCGGCTGGGCTATCACAGAATGCACCAGTGATTCAGGCTTCGCCATCACCGGCCACAGAGAACAGGGTGGATTCTACGATGTACAACTCGTCCGCATCAACTCCACAGGAGGGCACATGTGGACAAGATACTACGACAACAAGAACTACGACTACAGCGAATCAATAATCGAATGCACTAACGGCGATTTAGCCATTGTCGGCTACACCTGCGATGTCCTGTACGAAGCCTGGTTCCAACCATGGCTGCTTCGCACAGATACAACTGGTCAACCGCTCTGGAACCACTCTTACCCTGAGGCAATAGGCGGCCTAGGGACCTCCGTTGTGGAGTATTCCGGTGGCGGATTCGCCATCACAGCCAGTACCACAGGTATTGGAGTCAACAAGAATGCATGGTTAATACGCACAAATGATACCGGCCACCAAGAACAACTTCAGGTGTACGGCTTCTATGACCAAGCTCAAGCGTTCTCATTGACCGAGTGCAGCGCTGGGGGATTAGCATTTACTGGGTACATTAACAGAACCGCCAGTATGCCTGGTCGAGATGTATGGCTCGTGCGCCTACCCGATGATGTTCCGCCCACCTGGGTGGACCCCCCCACGGACCAGGTAGTCGGTTTCGGGTTACCCTTTAGCTGTCAGCTGACCGCCCAAGACCCTCAGGGCTTGGACACATGGCAAATTATCGAATCGCCATTATTCTCAGTAGACGACTCAGGAGTGATAACAAACACACAACCCCTAGCGCTAGGAATACACGGAGTTCGAGTGATGGTCAATGATAGCTACGGTAACGAACTTGTTGGCATCTTCAATGTCATTGTCACTCTCACACCGATGAAACTAGCCATTATGCTTGGGATAGCGGGAATTACCTTAGCCTTGCTTGTTGTAGCAGTCAAGGTTGGCATCATCAGACCGGAACGAAAAAGACGACTTCTCTGCATCGTTGGAGTACTTCTTTTGATAGCTCTCTGTATGATTTTTTTCTTTCTCCCTGCTTAGACTAAGTCGAACATGGTTAGCTGGCTAACTCTTAAAAGTAGGGAGAACGAATTGAGAACCCTGAGGGATATACATGCCCACATACAGAATTAAGATGAAATCAAACGCAGATCAATTTCACGCGCAAATAGATCCTGAAGATCAAGGCGTTTGGGGCTTCTTCGACGATTATGGTATCACGGTTGCTGCCGAAAACTGTGAAGACCTGAAACTTGTAATGACGCGTAATATCGTGAGTGTTTACAAGGAAAAGGGTAACAATCGCGAAGCGAGCGTTCAGTTTGATGTCGAAACAGACAAAGAAGAACTCCGGTTAAGGCTCTGGAAGGGAAAGAACGGCTTCCTTGAAATCTCGTCAATCCGACAGGAAGAAGACCAGTGGATTGCCATTGACACCCAACATGTCCCTGAAGGAATAGATCGAGATAACCCCCAGACATCTATCCTAACGCTAAAACCCGAGGACTAATTCATTCTAGCAAG
The DNA here is from genome assembly GCA_016550485.1 of archaeon. Taxonomy (GTDB): domain Archaea; phylum Asgardarchaeota; class Hermodarchaeia; order Hermodarchaeales; family Hermodarchaeaceae; genus YT-063. The sequence continues at coordinate 5,131 of JABXGV010000216.1, read as the reverse complement.
ATTCGGAAAAAATGCCACGTCCGATATTCACGGTAACGGTAAAAGATACGCCTACCTACGCTCCCCCGAATTTTGGCGAGCTAGACTCCCTGATACCCCTTGGTAAGGTGTTTGGCCCTCTCAATGGAAGGTGGCATGGTTCTGGCGTTCGAGTACAGATGCTGCCCTCTTACACTCATTACTACGACAACTGCCAGTATTGCGGCTACTGCAGAGCAGAAGCCCTTTGTATATACGTTTCCCACTGGGAAAATCACGTGGGCAAGGCGGTAACACTAGAACTGTTCTGCAAAGAGTGCATGAAATTCACCGTATACGACTGGACCGCTTAACTATTCCAACTTGCTAAAAATACAGGAAAAATCTGATGTTCAGAAAGGGTTTTTTACGAAAACCATCTATCAAAACTACTATCAAGGCGATTTCCTATGACAGCGCGTGCCGGACCTATGGATATCTACCCGCTCTTGCCCCAGACGAACTGTGGTGAGTGCGGAGAAGCCAACTGTATGGCCTTTGCTACCAAGCTGGCTGAATACACTATCGCTCTAGAAGCCTGTAAACCCCTGTTCACTGAAGCCAAATACAAAACCAAGCTAGTAAAGCTCCAAGAGCTCATGCGACCACCTGTAAGAGAAGTAGTAATTGGTGCAGGGGAACACAGCTTAAAAATCGGCGGCGAGCTAGTGCTCTTCCGCCATGATCTCCGCTATCTGAACCCCACCGCCATCTTTATCGATGTGGCTGACACTGCGTCACCTGATAAGATGAAGAAACGCGTGAAAGAAATTGAAGACTGGAGCTATGTGTATATCGGCATGACTTTGCGCCTTAATGGTATCGCGCTCCGCGGTGTCTCGGGTGACCCTGCTACGTTTGCGAAAGCGGCAAAAACCTTGGGCGAACTAACCCAGTGGCCCATTATGCTCTGCTCATTGGATCCTAAGATGCTCGCCGCTGGCGTGGAAGCCCTCCCGGCTCGCCAACCCCTACTCTACGCAGCAACCACAGAGACTTGGCAGCAAGTAGCAGACCTAGCCATCAAACACCAGTGTCCACTCGTCGCTTACGCTCCTGGCGACCTCACCGCTCTCAAATCCCTTGCCACAACACTAGACCAGATGGGCATCCCCGTTGTCCTCGACCCTGGTAACGAATTCGGGGCAGCCCTCGGTGCCACCGTGGACGACTTTAGCCAACTCCGACGAGCCGCCACGCGCGAAAACGACCTCGGTGTCGGATTCCCCCTACTCGCCACTCCTATCAGCGTCTGGGGTGACCACAAAGAAGGTGACGCGCCAGAGCTCGCGAAATGGCAGGAAACCCTCGCCGGCGCAGCCATGATTGCTCGCTACGCCAGCATCTTAGTCCTCCACAGCGCCGATATGTGGGTGCAGCTTCCTCTAACCTTTCTCCGCACGAATCTCTACACAGACCCTGTTAAACCCGTTGCTGTGGAAGCAGGTCTCCGGGAATTCGGAGACCCTGGCCCGGACGACCCGGTCCTCTACACCAGTAACTTCGCTCTCACCTATTTCACCGTGGAATCCGACATCAAACAAGCAGGTATCAGTTGCTGGCTGCTGGTCGTTGATACCGAAGGTCTCAGCATTCAATCCGCGACGGCTGGAAGAAAACTCACTGCGGACACCGTCGCGGAAGCTCTCAAGGAGTACAAAGTCGAAGAAAAGGTGAAGCACCGTATCCTCGTGAGCCCTGGCATGGCAGCCCGTATCAGCGGTGAAACAGAGGAAACCAGCGGCTGGCGAGTAAAGGTTGGGCCCCAGGACTCCAGCGGCATCGGAAAATACATCCAAGAGGGCAAATGGAAAGAGGACTAGGCTTCCATACCTCCTTCTTCGCGTTTCACTACTCCTTTCCTTGGTTGTAACAGCAAAAAGTTGATGTACGGTGTAGTCGAGAATAAGAAGCGATAACTAATGCGGCAAAAACTAGTCTTGGCAGTCTCAGGTAAAGGCGGTGTTGGAAAAACCTCTGTCACCGCGCTTCTCATTCGAACGCTCCTTAAGTATACGACACGCTCCCTCCTCATTGTAGATGCTGATCCTGTAATGAACCTTCCCAAAACATTAGGCATCGATGTAGCACGAACAGTGGGTGACGCGGCGACGCAACTCCGAAGGAGCATCGACGCAGGAACGCTTGGTCACAGCATATCAAAACAAGACCTCCTTGAAGGGGAGGTTTACGAAGCACTTGTAGAAGGGACTAAGTTTGATTTCCTCGCCATGGGACGAACTGAAGGCGAAGGCTGCTACTGCTACGTGAACCGTATCCTCTCCCAAATCCTCGATATCCTCGCTAAAAACTACGATATCACAATTATGGATATGTCAGCGGGACTAGAGCACCTCAGCCGCCGCACCACACGCGATGTTGATGTCCTCGTCATAGTCATTGATCCCTCACGCATGGCCTTTGACGCCGCCATCCGTATCCGTAATCTTGCCAAAGAGGTCCAGATTGATTTCAAGCGAATATTCGTCATCGCCAACTGCTTCCCTGCCTCCCTCATCGAAGAGGTCTCTGAAGATTTGACATGTCGACTGGCTGATGAAGGGCTTGAACTTGTTGGATTTGTACCCGCTGACGACGAACTCACTGCCATGAACCTGAGAGGGAAGCCATTACTCGAACTTCCAGATTCTAGCCTCGCTGTCAAGGCTGTAGAAGCGATCGCAAAGAAATTGGGTCTTCTTGGCGACTCAACATTCCTTGAGCTACTTCGCCCCGCCACCTAGAAGGCACAAGTAGTAACACTTAATCTCCTCATCAAAATAGATGTGAGGATTGTGGAACATTATGCCATCAAAGGTGTTCTTAGCTAGAAGCCATAACCGCTCCGAGGGCATCCCGAACTTACTGGAACAGATGGATTTGCCTAGTGTTACTGGGAAGCACGTAGCGGTTAAACCTAACTTCAATAGCGCTGACCCTTTTCCTGCCTCCACGCATATAGACACACTAAGAACCTTTATTCTCATACTGAAGGAGGCAGGAGCACAACGCATCACGTTAGCCGACCGAAGCGGCATCGGTGACACACGGAGGGTCCTAGCGAAGATGGGAGTTATGAAACTAGCTGAAGAACTGGACTTTGAAGTAGTAGTACTAAACGAGCTACTGGAGGAGGAATGGGTACACCATCAAGCCAAGAACTTCCACTGGAAGCGTGGGTTCCTCATGGCGAAGGTGTTCCTTGACGCAGATATGATTGTCCAAACCTGGTGTCTGAAAACCCACCAGTACGGAGGGCACTTCACACTTTCGTTGAAAAATGCCGTTGGGATGGTTGCGGGCACCGATCCCAGGGACGGTTACGACTACATGAGGGAGCTGCATTCTTCAGAGTTTCAGCGGCAAATGATTGCTGAAATCAACACAGTCTTCGAGACTCCGGTGATTCTAATGGATGCAATTAAAGCCTTTGTGAGGGGAGGTCCAGCCCATGGGATAGAAGTGGCGCCCAGCCTCTTTCTTGCTGGCTCTGACCGCGTCGCAATCGACGCAGTCGGGGTAGCAATCCTTCGTCATTTCGGAACGACCTTGGAAGTTACTCAAGGTAAAATCTTCAAACAAGAGCAACTAGCTCGGGCCATCGAACTAGGTGTTGACAAGACTCAATCGGCCCAGGACATCCAACTCGTCCCTATCGATGAAGCGAGCAAAGACGCTATCCACGTGCTAGAACCAATTCTAAAGAATGAACACTAAATCCCTAGCTAGCTTGAAGAAGTTCCAATCTTCTCACTTCAAGAGATTCAAATTAGAGGGCTTTTCGCTGATATAGCTGATAAGAAGCATATATACGATGCAACAAAGCTAGAGGGGTTAGTGTCATTGTAGGGCTGATCTAGTTGGAAGTTCGGAAAGTAATGCGGCTCGGAATGTCGTCCCTTGTGGTTTCGGTTCCGAAGGAATGGGCAGAGAAGTATGCATTGAGTAAGGATAGCCGCTTGGTCCTTATCCCTCAACCTGATGGGAGTCTCGCCTTGTATCCGGAGACGATTTCGCGAGAAAGCCCACGCCAGATTACTCTCACGGTGAAGAGTGGTGACATTGAGGGGCTACTTGAGCAGCGGATGGTGGCAGCCTATCTCACTGATTTTGACGAAATCCGGATCCAGTCGACTGAGGTGATGACGCCCGAGTTGAGTCAGCGGATTCGCCAAGCGCTCCGGTTTCTAACGGGGTATCAGATTATGGAGGCTGATGCGGTTCAGTTACTGATCCAGAATGTAGCTCGAGTAGCTGATATGGATGTGATGAAAGCCCTTCACCGCATCCATTCGATTTCGCACTCAATGCTCAAAGATGCGATAGTTGCACTGAGTAAACGTGATGCGGCTCTCGCCAAGACGGTGATGAGCCTTGAGGAGGACGTCGTCCAGTTCTACTATCTTGTCAACAAGCAGCTCCGCAGTAACCTCCTTGATCCCCAGGCAATGCAACAGAGTGGTTTGACTGCAATCGATTCGATCAATTACAGCCTCTTCCTCCACGCAGTTCAGAGAATAGCGATGGCTGCAAAAATCATTGCCAAGGCTGCCATTACGCTTAATGAAAAAGAGTGTCCAGAGGAGATTCTAGATGTTGTCCGAGACAGTGGGGAAATAGTCTTATCTCTCTTCGATAAGGCGTCAACGGCGTTCTTAACCAGGAATGATATTGCAGCTTGCGAAGTAATGGCGCGGAGCGAAGATTATACTCCCCTGCAAGAAACTGTGGATAATATTCTCGATCAGCATCTTTCGAAAGTGTATTCAGAGATTGGTGGGACCTCATCTGCAAAGTCGCGTGAACGGCTAGATGATTTTCATGCTGCTCTAAGAGTTGTTGAGCAGGTCTTCCACTCCCTTCACCTGGTAGCTTGTGCTGCTTCCCGGATTTCAGAGGTAGCGGTTTGGCGTGCTATGGAAGTTCACCGCCCACCTGCTAAGCCCCGTCGAAAACGGAGGAAGCGTTCTAAATCCGAGGAGACTGACGGTGGTCCTAGCTCATCTTAGTTCATGAGTGGAAACTGCAGGATTTGGCGTGCAAGTTGATTTTCTATCTTTGGGGATAGGAGCTCTATTTGACATTTTTGATTATGATTCTTTCTAATCGATGC
>JABXGV010000215.1 GCA_016550485.1 archaeon | reverse complement strand
TCCTGGACGGTGCGCCCCTCCCGCTTGGTCAAACAGGCAATCCTGCCATGCCCCGAATCAGAAGAATGTTTACCCCGCTTTGTGTGACCCATAACACGTCACCACAGAGAACCAACCACAGGAGCTTTGGCATCACGGAACCACCCAAACTCCACAAGAAACCCTGCAAAAACCATGAAAAACACCCAGCAAAATCCCAAACTAGGGCCAAAACAAGCACACACCACCAAACTTCACCACCAGTACTCTTTTGTAAGGGTAATATTTAAATGTTTCAAGGGCTTCTTATAGTTCTATAGACTGAAATAAGCGTTTTTAGCGGTGTTTTTACGATTTGAAGGAATTATATTCTGGGCGATTATTCGTGTGGTGGGCTGCTCTCCTATCCTTTGGATGGAGGGAGGTTTGAAATGAGTGCCCTAGAATTCGAAGGCACCTTGTCATGTTTTAGCGCCTTAGCCTGTCTGAAGGATTTACCTTCCAAGGTACAGGTTGGCGAACACGAGCTAGAGGGTGAATGCATGGTTGCTGCTGCGGTCACAGACGATGTCCGGGTCAAGCTGCTGGCATCATGGGTGGTGTGGCAGGTCGCAATGAAGAGGCGTTGTGTTATCCTACTGGAGCGGGGGCGCAGCGCAACAGGGCTAGCGGAGCAGCTGCAAATCCTCTTCCCTGATTTACGAGTTCTCGTGTGGGCAGGACCCGAAGCTCCTCCTTGGCCTGGTCCCCTCGAATATGATGTGGTGATCTGTAGTTACCGGCGGTTCATGAATCACTTCTCTCGTCGCACTCGTTGTGGTTTCCGTGCAATAGCAGCCCTGAATCTTGACTCGCTGTGGCTCTCCAAAGATTGTTACCTTGCTGAAGCCCTGATTGCCCAATGGCGTCACGCAAAGCATCGCATTCGGCTGCTGGGATTAACTCAGGGCTCCGCAGAGAACTTGGCGAAGTGGCTAGATGCCAGCTATATTGAAGTGGATCCGCCCAAACGGATTAACGTAATATATGTGCCCCTTCTAGACATGGACTCCTTACGAGACCTCGATAAGGGTACACAGGCATCCAAGGGAAAGAGAGCTCTATTCACAATCCAAGAGCGTAGGGAGATGTGGAAGGAGGATCTGAGACGTGTAGATGTAGATATTCCGGTCTACATCTACGATCAAAAACTGGAGAAGAATAGCTTTAACAGAGTGGTCGTGGAGAGACAGAGTCTTCTGTCAGAGATTGGCAAAGAGCGGCTGATAGCTATCGCGAAAATACTGAAAGAAGATGGTGACCTTGTTGTTATGTATCCTGCTAACGATTCCAGTGAGGAGGATCAGGAACGCATTTTACAAGGCACGATTCGCCGACTAATACGGAATACTCTGAATATTGGTTCTTTGGAGGATCCACCTATGGATTGGGAGATGCTCATTCTTCATTTCTTTCGGCGCAGCTTATCCCTTCGTCAGGGGTTCAAGCTCTGCCGCACTAGCTTTTCTGCCCAAGCTGGTAAAAGGCAGCACCCTTCACCGGAGGAGTTGGAGGGGATGTTCCAGCGGCTGATGGATGAGGAGCTGGTGCAGCGTCATGGCACTCCAAAAACACGCTATGAGGGTTCTGCCCGCTGCACAGAGGCGGGAGATGCTCTAGCTAAGTCTATCTTCTCAGCTGCTGACCGTAGGGCTGCTATTACCCGTAATTTCCCTAGGGCGCAACGTTCCGGCGAACCTAGGTGGACGTGGGTTTTACGGTCTGCCGCTGACCTAGTTAGGGATGAAGGGTTAGAGAGAGAATTTGCTGACCTACTCGAAAAAACACCAGGGGAGGATCCTGCCTCTAAGGTTCCAGACTGGTTATACAAGGGACTGTTCGCTATTGCTGCCATCGACTTAGAAACCGCCCGGTTTATCGAAGAACACGCCCGCCAACTATACCCCCACTCCTTCACAGACCTCAGGCCCCCCCTTTATCCAAAAGCAAAGCAACGCCAGTCCCTCACTGTAGCACTCCAGAAAGTGCTGGACCACATTCACGAAATCCTAGTTATCGGAAAGGATGACGCGGGCCAGCTACAACTAGCCCCAGACGCCTTTTTCCACTATACAAAGGTAGCTAAGAAACTCGGGTTATCACCCATTGTGGTCTACAATGTCTTTTGTGACTATCTTGGGTCAGAACAACTCACACCCATTCAGGTAAAGACAATAAAGAAATTAGGGGAAAATGCTTGGGAGCAGTTAAGAATAATCCGCTTCGCAATGACCTTAACACAGGTTCTCAAAGGACCCCAACGCCCCCAATTACTACTGCTGCGGGTACACTACCCAGAGGGTAGGGAGCCGAGAATGGCAGACCGTTATCAGCGAACCTGTGGTGAGTGTGCCTTCTTCACCCCTGATTCCCAGTTGTGTGCAGTCTGGTTTCATGTCGCAGCGGTGAACGAGCGCTTGGTCGAGGGGGATCGGGCGGAGCGCCGCCAAACAAGCCCTAAACTGCACTCCTGTAACTACCTCGTCTTAAAAGCAAAATACGAGATTCCCCACGACCAACTCCAAACACTGAAAAGCCCAAGCACTGAACGAGATGGGTTGGAAAAGATACCGTGTTTACGAAGAGGCTGTACAGGACTCTTGGATGGACCACCAAAAGTATGGAAGACAGTCCACTGTAATCGCTGCGGAACAATCTACCGAAAAAGCCATCAAGAGCGCATTTACTCGCAGGAAGGGTTCCTCGATTTACTACAAGAAAGGGTACACACCATTACAGGTGCGCTCCCAAAGGATCTCCAGATCGCTGTTTCTCCTCAGTCACAGGGGAAAGCGGCTCTCTTTATAGACTCCAGTGATACGGTGGTGACGGTGACCACTAATCAGCTTGTAATCGAATACCGCGATGGGCGCTTTCTTGAGGCGTACTCTTATGGGGAGGTGGGCCGCCTTAGCTTGCCAGCTGGGCAGCTTGGAAAAGAAAACATAAGGATACTAAAAGAAAAGGGAGTTATTGTTACCCTTCGCCCTAGCCATTCATCAAAGGAGCCTAACCTGAGTGTAGCTAGAGACTTGGAACGTATAAAAGAAAAGGGGAGGGCTACGCTGTTTCGGCGACATTGTGTCGCCAATTACCTTGGCCTACTTCACGCAACAGTCAGCCTTGTTGAATACCTCACGGCTCGTTCGGTTAGCCGCCTTCTCTGGCTTCAGATAGACCGAATCTATAAGTTCAGTCACAAAACAGGCTCCACTTTACGGAAGGAGAAGAGCCTTCTCCGAAGCTGCGAATCACAGATGGCAGGGTTATTCCACAAAGCCTACCGCGATATACTCGCGCCAAGTGGAGCAACTCACACAGAGATTGGCCGCGCCCGAGGACGGTGGGTCAGTTATCGAGGAGACCCCCGATTGTTGGCGCGGGGATGGACGCCCTTTGATGCGGCGCTGAATCTGGCGAGCCGGTTGCTTCGCTGGCGCCTTCGAAAAATCAATGCGAATCTTGGCTTGGGGTTGCAGGCACCCCCGCTTTTCCTTCACACGCCTTCTCACACGCCTGGGCTTGGTGCCCACCTCGATTTGGAGGAGCAGCCCCGTCTTGCTCTTACGCTTCAGGTGTTTCGAGCCTTTCACTCCAATCGTTTTGCCTTGGGGGATTTCCACCGATACCTGACTCCACTCCGGGTTCCTTATTTCGTAAGCACTCAATCAATTTACCATAAGATAAATCGTCTTGTGGATTCTCTTCTGAGGCAGCACACTCGGTATCGTGGTGAGACACAGCCGCTGAAGGTTGCACACGAAAACCATGTCAAGCACTTGTTGGATGTGCTCAAGACCCAGAACTATGATGCCTATGCTCCGTTAGTTTACATGTCTCCTAGGATGGAAGAAGCTTGGAAGACTTATGAGCCCTTACAAGCCTTCGCTGAGAACCTAACAGTCTTCGGTGAACACCTCCGAAACGTAATCCAAGAATTGCTGACACAACTTCGATGAATAGGACTCGATTGATTACGAAAAACAACAGGAAAACCCCTACAGGTTAAGAACCGAGGGTTCCATGTTTTTCTTGAATAGTGTCCGCGAGTTTATCAAGAGCCTCAAAGTCCTTCTCCTTTGGATAGCCTTTAATGATAACGGGTGGAAGAATCTCAACTTTCAGGTTGGGAATCATACTCGCGAGTTGGTCTACCATTTTACCACCCCACCCATAGGATCCAATGACAGAGGCGAAGCGGATTTTCGGACGCAGCGCATTCGCTAATATAGCAGCATAAGCAACGAGGGGGTGCGGTCCTGTAAGCACGGTTGGCGAACCCAAAACGACGGTGGCTGCATCAACAAGCGCCATCGCCAGTTCACCAATATCGGTCACCGACAACTGAAAGGGCTTTGCGGTGATGCCCCGTTTTATCAGCGCAGATACTAGGTAGTCCACCATCGCCTTCGTGCTCCCCCACATCGAAGTATAGGGGATCACGACCTCATTCTTCACGGTATCTGATGTCCAGTCCCGGTAGGCATCCAGTATGAAGTCAGGGTGGTCATAGAGGAGCCCATGGCTTGGCGCAATCAACTCGATATTGAGTTTGGCGAGTTTTTCTAGATGTTTCTTTATCATAGGTCGAAAGGGCATCATAATCTCCGCGTAGTAGCGTTTCGCAGCCCGGAGCACATCGGGGTTTTTTCCGGCGTACAGGTTGCTGGATGCAATGTGGGATCCAAGAAAGTCACAGGAAAAGAGGATGTGGTCCTCAGGCAGATAGGTCAACATGGTTTCGGGCCAGTGCACCCATGGAGCGAAAATAAATTCTAGGGTTTTACCTCCCAACGATAGCTTGCCCCCATCTTTTATTGTTTTAAAGCGGGCTTCCGGGACGAGTAGGGAGTCTATAAGCATCGTTTTGCATTTTTCATTGGTGACTACCTGAGCTTTGGGGTAGTGGTCAAGGATGGCGGGGATTGCGCCAGAGTGGTCGTGTTCCGCGTGGTTGGCGACGACATAGTCGATGGTCTGGATTCCAAGCTCCTCAAGGTTTGACAGGAGGACGTGTTTCTGGCGGGGGTCAACTGTATCGATTAACGCGGTTTTGGTCCGGCCCTGAATCAGATACGCGTTGTAGCTTGTGCCATCGGGGAGGGGTATCAGCTGGTCGAAGAGTCGAAGGTCCCAGTCAATGGCACCAACATAATGGATATTCTTTCTAATTTCTCGTACAACCATTGTTAGTATCCTCCCTTGATTTGCAATGATCTTCTCTATCAGGGCCTATAAATAATATATTGTTTTACTAAAGAAATATATGTAAAACTGAGCCGCTCAGATTTTCTGGAAAATCTGCCGAAACAAGGCTTAGGTCGTTGAGACAGTGAAGTTGCACACGCGTTACATGCTCTTCTATTAGTATGCGAATAGCGTCAGCTTCTCGAGAATGGATTACTAAGGGTAGTTCTAATTCAACTGCTAATCGTATAAATTCAACAAAGTAATGCCATTGTACCTCGCGTTTGTGTTCTTCCTTCACCCCATAATAATCAAGTCCTACTTCACCAATAGCAATAATACGCTCAGAATGTTAATGGATTAAGCGTATACATGGTTTGACAGTTCTAGGTGTTGTCCTTGGTGAGTGAAGACCGAGATTTATCCACACCGAGCTACAACTAAACAGCTGAGTCATACCCCACTCGCGGGTAGACTCAAGGTAGTTTCAGCTTATCGCTTCCGTTTTGGTTTCTCTTTTTCCTTCGAGCTTAGCCACCAATCTAGATAGTCGCGACGACGTTGAGCTCTGGCATCTTCTTGGTCTTCACGCCGGTAGGCTGACCGTTGCTCATCCCAAGATCGGTCTAGCTCTCCGCGAGAAAGGGCAAGCCCGCACCTTGGGCAAACATAACGGCTCGATCGGGCATCATATTTCATTTTTGGTGACGCGCACTCGGGACAACGTACCATTACTGATCACCTTTCTTATAGGAGGGCTAGTGAGTCGATTGCTTTAACTGTTTTTATAAAGCGGCTGATTTAAGATTGAGGCTTCTATCCTGCTCGTAGACACAATATTTCACAAAACGGTTACTGCCTTTGCCAAGTTTCTTGGTTGGTCAGGGCTATATCCCCGTTGTACTGCAGCATAGTATGCTAGGAATTGAAGTGGTACAACATAACCTATTGGTGAAAATACATTTGATAGAGCGGGAGGCATCATTATCACCCTGTCGCTTAACTCAGCGAGGTGATTATCACCACTTGAACATATTGTAATAATTTGAGCTAAACGCGATTTCATTTCCATAACATTGCCCAAGATAAAACGGCGAGTTCTATCATTAGGAGCTACAAAAACAATTGGGAATCCCTCTTCAACCAGAGCAATCGGCCCGTGTTTTGATTCACCAGCAGGATACCCCTCGGCATGGACATAGGCGAGCTCTTTTATTTTCAGCGCCCCTTCCATTGCTGTGGCTCTACTTATACCACGACCCAGAAAGAAGAAACTTGGTTTTGCTACATAGTGCTGTGCTGTTTCCTTTACTAGGCCCTCCTGGTTCCGAATAATGGATTGAAGTAAATTAGGAAATCGATATAATTCATCGAAAAGTTGACTCGCTTCTTTAGGTTGTAGCTTGCCAGTCAGTTCACCTAGATGTATTGAAAGACTAGCCAAACAAGCTAACTGTGTAACGAAGGTTTTTGTGGCAGCTACACCGATTTCAGGCCCTGCTTGAGTATAGAGAACGCCGTCAGCTAAGCGGGTAATCGAACTATCAACTGTATTTGTAATTGCGAGAATAGTGCAACCCTGCCTCTTCAAATTCTTGATTGCGTGTATCGTATCAATAGTTTCCCCGGACTGTGTAACTGCAATTACAACCGCGTCACCGCCAAGACTATTATCAATAATCTCAGGACCCTCTGAAGCAACTACACTATGCATGAATCTCCCCGCAATTTGAGAAAACATATACTTTGAGGCTAGCGCTGCATGATAAGACGTTCCAGCAGCTATTGCACAAATAATCTGATGATTATTCAATACTCCAGCGAATTTACATAAATCGTCCTTCCTAATTCGTAATGTATCGCGGAGAGCCCGAGGCTGTTCATGAATTTCTTTTAGCATGAAATGAGGATAACCGCCCTTTTCAGCCATGTCTAGAGTCCACTGAACGGTTGTTGGAGTTCTTAGTGGAAGCTGGGCGAGAACCCCCTTTGGTGTTAATCGATAAAGAGCTGCACCATTGGCCGTTAAACAAGCAATCTCATCGTCTTCTAATACAATGGTTTGGCGTGTCATTGGTAGGAAAGCAGGAACATCTGATGCACAATAATAACCCGATTCGCTCAAGCCTAATAGTAGAGGGCTCTCTTTTCGTGCACAGACAAGTGTTTTTCCACTCGTGTCAATAACGGCAATTGCATAGCTTCCCTCTATTTTGGGGAGGATTTTTGCTACTGCTTTGTCGAGTCTTTTTGTTTTTTGTAGAGCCACTTCGATCAGGTGTGGAATCACTTCTGTATCAGTCTCTGAGAGAAAGCGGTGCCCTTGGTCTACTAATGATTCGCGAAGTTCTTGGTAATTTTCTATTATTCCATTGTGGACTACCGCGATATGATTAAAGCAGTCTATATGTGGATGCGCGTTTGATTTTGAAGGTGGACCATGGGTCGCCCAGCGTGTGTGTCCAATGCCAATTAGCCCGGGTAGGGCGTCGAAATTCAATCGCCTATGAATGTCATCAATTTTCCCTTTATCCTTCTTGATATGGATTCGTCCCTCTTTTACGGTCGCGATTCCGCTCGAATCGTATCCACGATACTCCAATCGCTTCAGTGACTGTCTGATAAGCGGAGCGACCTGACCACTGACAAGTACTGCCCCAATAATACCGCACACGCTAAACACCCAATAGGTTCCCCTAGTCTAGGGCTTACACCTTAATAAAACTAACTGCTTTTACGTATATTAGAGTTAATATCGAAGCGGGGATATCGTATACTTATTCACCCTAACGGCTTAACCATATAGGGCCCTTCAGATCTGTAACCGTAGCGACGATAATATTGTCGGACGCCAATTCCACTCGTACAAACAATACGACGACAACCACGATTCAGCGCATGTTCCTCTGCAGCTGTAAGAAGATGCTCTCCCAGACCACGATGTTGCCAAGCGTCACTGGGCTTTCCGCCCAACTCAGCTACAAGCCCAAAGACATGAAGTTCTCTGAGCAATGCTGCATCCTGACCACGAATCTCAGGTCGATGAGCGTCTTCACTTGGAATACGGAGACGAAGATAGCCCACCAGCATATCCGACCCTGTTTCCTCGAAAGCAAGGAAGATTTCTGTACCATTTGAGGCGGAGTACTCGTCAACACGGAGTTCCAATGCTTCAACACTGAGAATAGTGCTGCCCGGTAACTTGGTACGCTGTTTGTAACCAGCCTCACGGTATCGAATTGTGTGGATGGGATAACCTTTCTCCTCAGCCCGATGAAAGACAAGCTGGGTTAAGTTGCCAGCGTTCGGTCCAGCTACAATAAGGCTTTTAGGTATATCCCGCTGCATTCTCTGAATGCGGACATAACGGGGGATGTGCGGCATTACGTCAGCAAGGAGATCTATGGCTTGCTCAGTTGTATAAGGTGAATATTCACCTTTACGCCATATCTCGAATAGTTCACTCCCACGTAGCACAAGGCACGGATAGATTTTAAGTAAATCAGGTTTAAATTGCTGGCTCTGGAACAAAGTCTTGAACATTTTAAAATCACGTTCCAACGACAAAGCGAGTGATTCAGACATTCCGGAAAAATTGTTCAATCCAGGCATGATATGGTAACATATCTTAAGCCCTGCATCTCGGGCTACTTGCGTAGCTTCAATGACGCTTGAAGTTTTATGCCCCCGTTTGATACGTTCGTATACGTCGTCATAGATGGTTTGAACTCCGAGTTCTACGCGTGTAGTACCGAATGACAACATGACATCAACATGGTTTGAACTACAATAATCAGGTCGAGTTTCTATAGTAAGACCCACTAGCCTCGCGGGGCCCACTTCTGCCAATTTGATTGCTGCTTCGAGACTGGCGGCGTCTCTCTCATTCAACGCATCAAAACATCGTTTCATGAAGATGTTCTGATAGGTCTCTGGTGAAGAGAGGAATGTTCCTCCCATCACGATAAGCTCAACTTTATCGGTGCTGTGCCCCATAGCTCGTAGCTGCTTTAAGCGACTAGTCACTTGGAGATAAGCATCATATTCGTTTTGCCTAGCCCTTAGTGTAGCAGGCTCCTCGCCAATGTACGACCTCCAGAATATCTGGAGACTCTATATACGCTTTCGGAGCCGTGGGAAGATTTGTCGGGCAATAAAGGCACTTCCCGGGGCACTTCATTGGCTTCGCCATGACTGCAACGATGGCGACACCTGAGAGTGTTCGGGTTGGTCTCTTTCGTAGAACCTTGACGACGATAGGCTTCTCCTCTTCTGACGCATAGGAAAGGATCTCAACATCAGAGGGGAATCGGGGTAAATGGTGACATCGGCATAAGCGTCGTTTTAGTTTCTGGAGCTCCTCTTTGTTGCGAATACGGCCTTTCAATATTTCCTGGATGATT
>JABXGV010000214.1 GCA_016550485.1 archaeon | reverse complement strand
GAGATTATCAGGGTCCAGCCCTCGCGCGTGGGCAACGAGGGCAACTAGCACAGTAGTTGTTACTTGGACTAGGCTTGCCAGGAGCGCAGTCACCATAGAGACAGTGACAAAACGGGGTAGTGTCATGGGAGAGACAAGAACGACTCCGTATGGAAAGGTTGTGAATGCTACCAGTTGTGTAGCACCCCAGGCTCCAAGCCCAAGCAGAAAGGACATCACGGTAACGAGCACCAGTGAGGCTTTGATGTTGGAGCGAAGGGGTGTGTTGAATCCCTGCTTCCACGAAATGAGTCCAAGGTGGGTGGCAGAGCCGAGCCGCTGGGCAAGGCTGGTTGAGATGTTGCCGCGGAGCTGCATCAACCCCGGAACCAAGACAACGAGGCCGGGGAGAATCGCGTAAAAACATTCAATGTTTTGCAGCAAACCGCCTGCCAATAGCTCCGCTAGCGCTGTAAGCAGTAGAACTGGCATAGCTTCGCGGTAGATTTGCCAGACCACTGACCGTTCCTTCACGCCGTTTACCGTCGCCATCATCACCATCTCCTAAAGAACTAGTGGTCACGGATCGGGTGAGGCGAATGCTGCAGTTCATCTGTGCGCTCATTTTATCTCACCACCACGCCGCCATTCTCTGAGCAGCGAATGGGTTTTAGGCGGAACTAAAGCCTAACCTTCGACAACACAATAAATATGTTTCGACGCCTGCATCCATCATCACCTCTCAATGAAGCCAACGCTTTACCTGAAGCGCGATGAGGTAAGAGAGAGCGGCGACGAGCCCGGCGATGGCACTGGGGGACGCTAGGATTAGGAAGGAGCCAGCGAGTCCAATCAGCATCGAAACTAAGGCAATGATAAACACGCCGATAATAATGCGATTAATGGTTTTCAACACCTCACTCGACGCTGCAGCCGGAGCCACCAGAATCGCGTACACGAGGATAGCCCCGACCGCTTTGGTCGTCAGGGCGATAGCCACGGCCGTAAAGATGAGCATGAGGTAGTGATAGCCGCGTGCATTCATTCCATGCGCTGTGGACCCCTCCATATCAATACTGACATACACGAACTCCTTCTTGAAGAGAAAAATGAGTAACACCAAACAGAGCGCGGTGCCACTCAGCATCACGATATCTAGGTTATCCAGCAACAAGATGTCACCAATCAGGTAGCCCCAGATTTGGGGTATCATCGAGGGCGGTAAGTAGTACATCATGAACACCGCTAGGCTCATGGACAGGGCAAAGGAAACGCCCACAGCGACCTCCATTTTCTGAGCCACCCCCTTTTCTCCTGCATACCCGGTTATCGCAGCGACAAATATCGCGAAAACCACCGCGCCCAGAAGCGGGTCAAACCAGGGTGCCAGACCACTAGCTTGGAGAAATAACCCCAGGGAGGCGCCGCCAAGGGCGGCATGGGCTACTCCCGAGGTAAGAAAGGACAACCCACGAAACACCATCAGCGTTCCACTCGTTGCTGCGATGACAGACACTAGGACCGCAGCGATGAGGGCACGCTGCAAGATCGGAGATGAAAGAATTAGGGTGAGGATGTCAATGATCATGGTGGTCCACTCCGGAATCGTGGGTAATGCAATACTTGTGTCCATGCATGGTGACAATGTGTGCCATCGGACCATAGACTTGTTTCAGCAGTTCCAGGTCCATGATCTCGCAGGGGTGACCAATCCCCATCACCGTCTGGTTAAGCATCAAGACATCCTTGACCACCATGTGAATGGGGTTGAGGTCATGGGTTACCATAATGATGTTCACCTGGTGTTCCGCATAGTATTCACGGAGAGCCTCAACAATGCGGGTCTGGCTGCTGTGATCTGCCCCCGAGAGGGGTTCATCCAGTATCATGATATCCCCTTCACTGGCAAGGGCACGCGCCACAAGGACTCGCTGCCGCTGCCCTCCTGACAAGGCTGAAAAGGGATGATTCCAGAAATCCACTAAATCGACCCGGCGCAGGGCGTCCCTGGCACACTGAACATCCTTACGTGAAGCGAACCGTGGTGGCGGCTTCTTTAACAAGCGTCCCATGAGCACGATATCCTTGATTTTCATAGGCACAGTTGGTTCGATGTGGTCGCGCTGAGGTACATAGCGCACAAGATGGCGAATCGCCTTGTACTCCTCGGTGACGTCATAGCCCAACACTTTCAACGTCCCCTTGGTGGGCTTCAGGAGACCGAGCATCGTTTTCAGCAAGGTGCTTTTCCCAGAGCCGTTCGGTCCAATTATCGCCATGAACGTCGGGGCAGCTATCGTGAAGGTGACATCATACAGGGCCAATGTGCCATCGGGATACCTCACCTCAAGGTCCTCAGCTTCGATTAGGGGGGGTTGTTCTGCCATCCTTTCACACTCCTATGATGGCTACCGTTACCGAATGGATTTTGGTATTGCCTTTCAGTTGGTTCACCAGTTCCCGGATATTCTCTGCGCGTCCGTTCACGACGACCACTTCGATGCAGTCACCGTTGATTGTGTGGGAATGCAGCATTGCATCGATTAACTGGGTGTGGTGGTGGAGGAGGAAGTTGCTTTCAATGCCCTTCCCGGATTTCTGGTAGACGATTGTGAGTACAGCGGAAATGTCGCCGCTAAGTTCGTCGAGCGCGTGCATGTCCTGTGCTAATGTTCGGAGGGCCTGGCGGAGGAGTTCGGAGCGGTTCGTGAATCCGCCGTCGGCTTGGAGGCGGTTGAGGGTGTGGAGGTCTTCGTTGCTGAGCGATACACTTACAATGGGCATGGAAACACCACGGGGGTAGCATCAGGTTAATAAAAAGTCCCAAATATTTATTAACATTCATGGTTAATAAAAATTCGCCATTAGTTAATAACATTAACTAGCTGACTCCGAAGGGAATCATGATGCGTAAAATACAGCTGTGTGCAGGCCTTGCTCTATTACTTCTAGTTTTCACCGCAATGGGTGGCCTTCATCGAAGCACTGCTCAAACCACTCCCGCGTTGCGTGCAGCAGTGTCAATCCAACCCATGGCTGGCATCGTCCGTGAAGTGGGTGGAGCCCAAACAGCGATTACGGTTCTCCTCCCCGAAGGCGTCGAGCCCCACGCCTTCTCACTCACCCCTGCAGTAATCGAGGCGGCCAACGCCGCAGACCTATTGGTGCTCACAGGACACTTCACATGGGAAGAAGACCTCGTCCTCCAGACCGGCAAACCCTACATCACACTCGACGATTACGAAGCCCTAGGCGCAGAGCTACTCCCCCTCCACGGGTCCACTCACTCGCTCCAGAGATCTCAGACATGGACCCTCCGTCACTACACTGAACACGATGAAAACCTCCATGGCTACTGGCTGCTCCCCTCCAACGCGGTGGCCATCGCCAATGCAACACGGATTCTATGTTCCTCCCTCAGCCCTGCCCACACCGAGTATTGGCAAGCCCGGTTCGACGAGTTCGTCTCAGAAGTTGCCGAACTCGAAGCCTTCATCGATGAGCAAAGCGCCATCTACAATTTGGCAGGCAACCCGGTGGTCATCACCTTCCCCGCAGAAGCCTATGTCGCAGCGGCGCTCGGGTTAGATGTGAGAGGACTCCTCACGGAAGGGGGGAATATCTTCATCTCCGGAAACGAGCTAGTAGCCTTGGAACAAGAACTCCATAGCGGGGCCATCCATCTCATCATCGCCTCTGATGTAGCACGACTCCAGACTGCTGGGGAATTCGCCCAACAGCTCTCCACCGATTCGGGAGTACCCTTGGTGTGGCTGAGAATCATTTTTTCCACGATACAAGATTACATCGGAATCATGACCTACAACATCGGGGTCATCACCACCGGGCTTAGCAGTGGCGCTGCAGCCCTCGATTTCTACGCCATTGGTCTCCCCATCATCCTCATGGCTGCGATTATTAGTGTCATCGCGATCATCGAATGCGTGCTTCTCGTCCGATATACTCGCACGCGAGAGTAATGAACAAGTCATCTTGAGTACTGGCAGGATTCCAGCTATAGCTAGAAACGTGATGTGCCACCGAATGAGCAGTACCGCGTTAACCAAGAGCGGAGCTTAGATGCCCGCCTTCAGGTTCTTTGCAATGAGGAGTCCAAATAAGCACGAACCAATCATAACCCACATCCCCAGGATAATGACCGACTCAAGGAAGTATTGGAGTCCTCGCTGAAAGATTACTGCGGTGAGGATGCGGATACCTGCAGCAGTGGGGAGAAACCGAAACACCTCAGCACCCACTGAGAATTCGAGGGGGTTGATTGCCCCGGATACCACCCAGAGCGTAAGGCTGATGAGAATTGC
The DNA here is from genome assembly GCA_016550485.1 of archaeon. Classification (GTDB taxonomy): domain Archaea; phylum Asgardarchaeota; class Hermodarchaeia; order Hermodarchaeales; family Hermodarchaeaceae; genus YT-063. Next base: position 1,264 of record JABXGV010000214.1, on the reverse strand, counting down.
AGGTACAGGGACCAAGCGAAAGTCCCCCACTTTCAGTCCATAGATTACCCCCAGTAGGCTAAAGAGAAAGGTGAGGCAAAGGAAGACGACCCAGAAGAGCCCAAAGCTCAGGAGATCAGGGAAAGTGATCCCGTACATCACCAGATTCAACACGAGGAGCAGGCTGATACATGCCGCCGAAATTATCATCGTCGCGAGGGTCTTCCCCATTCTCGCATAGATTAATCCGTGGTGGCTCATCGTGAGTTCGGTCATCGTCTTCTTGTCTTTCTCTTCAGCTCCAAGGGTTCCCCCATAGAAGAGACTAGTAAAAACGGTGACCCAGACCAAAACTCCCCAAATCATATAACTTGGTCGTGGCAATTCCGTTTCGTAGATACTAGTGGGGGTGAAAGTGATGCCAGGTTGGTTACCCGTATCCAGTTGGTATAACTGAACGAAGCGCCAAATTCGACTTTCCAAGCCCAGCCGAATATTCTTGGAGAGGTCTTCATGGATATTGTTAATCCTAGCGCGGATTGTCACGGGCTGCCCCAGGGTAAGGTTTTCTTCAAAGCCGTGGGGAATCCAGACGATGACAAAGATCTGACGCTGGGCAAACAGCGTCTCGGCCTCCTCCAGCGTGGGGAAGAAGATGTCGAAATAGGGGATGGTGCCTTCCTTCGCGTCCAGGGTGTCAAGGAAGCGACTGGTCCACGACCCTGGTATTACCGGTTCCTCTTCCACAATTACTGCCAGTGGAAAGCCTGAACCCCCTGTGAACGTAAAGACTTGTGTGAAGATGAACGTGAAGAAGAAGGGGCTCACGATGCCTATGGCAATAATGATTTTATGCCGCCGCCACGACCGGAGGGATTTCCGGGTTTCAGCTAGAATCTGATCAATCACCGAGTTTTCGCCTCCCGACCAAACAACCAAATAGCTAAAACGAAGGTCACAATACCAAACACTCCCGTAACCAGGAGGTCAAAGGGGAGAGTCGCGGTGATGTTCAGTAAGGCGAGATTCGTAAAGGACCGGAAGATATACGTCCCAGGCCAAAAGACTGCAAAGAGCGAGATGATTCTCGTCGTCTGCGTTTGGGTCCAGACCTCTGCGGGAACCAGTCCACCACCAATCCACCATCCTGCCAGATTCAGAATCATGACTAGCATTCCCGCGGGAATGACCTTCTTGACGCGGGCCGCAGCCAGAAAGCCTAAGCTAGAAAACACACACATGCTCCAAAGAGCCACGCCGAAGAGGAGTAGGAGATTGCCCAACG
>JABXGV010000213.1 GCA_016550485.1 archaeon | reverse complement strand
ATGCGTCTGAGCCATGCGGGCAGCACCGAATAGCGTGGCGCGTTTAACGTACATGACGATAATCAGTATTGCCATGCAGAGCACACCGCCCCCAATGATGAAGACGTATTCTGGCCAGTAGAGGTCAATCCACAGAATTGGCGGCCACTGGAAGGAGGACGTGGGCGCGCAGGTGCCCGCGTACCCGTCATCGGTTTCAAAGCGACACAAGACGATGAACTCGCCCCCGCCATGGTTATAGATGGTGTCAAAGGGCACGAAGCCACGCCACCCATTATTCGTATATTCCAGTTCACCGGAGATGCCCTCCGCAAGATGACTGTAGGCATTCACAAGTTGGAAGTCTGAGCGATTGGCAACCGTTAGAATGCCCTGGACCGGGTGTTGCACCATCACGCCTTCAATAATGATCCCAGTGCTGTTCTGGGTAATCAGCGGGGCACTCACATCCAGACCCTGGCTCAACGTAAACGTGGGATCACCAAGAAGAGTCATCCCCCTCCACCAGGTTTCATCATACCAGTACGCGTAGCCATCCACGGCTTCGGAGAACCACTCAAAGAAGGCGCGACCTACATCCCATCCCCGTGCCTGTGGCAGGAAGAAGTCATCATAGAAGAGCATACCCCCGTCACGGCTCGATCCAATCGCGGAAGCCACACGCCCAGGACCGAACAAGTACCACCCCGCGATGTAATCCGGGTGCGTAAAGTTTGTGCACTTGCACGTGAACAAGTTCAGAACAGGGATGTTCACATCGTGTTGCCGTAACTCATGATACCAGAGGTAACTGGTCGAGTATTCGTCATGTTCCCAGAAACACTGGGTATAGCAGCGGTGGCCCGCGTGCACCATGATATGTCCATAATCGTAACCATGGTCGACTTCGGTGAGCCACCGGTTCTCCGTGGTTTCCGTTGCACCACTCACCAGCGTGATATCTGAGGTCTGATACCAGTCAGCGAGGTCCCAGTAATACCCGTTCGCGGACTCCATCCAGGGATTATCAACGAAGAGCAGCGCCTCCTCTGATAGCTGGTAGGTGCCATCAAGATAATCGCGGAGCGTATTAATGTAGTCGCTAATCATGCCCATCCGGTCAGTCTGCCATTCCGGTGGTGGGACAGGAGGGACAATTCGGGACACCCAGATTTCCGGGAGCATATCCGCGGGGCCTGTCCCATCAGGATCTGAGTGGAAATCAATGTATCCATCTCCTGTGAGGTCTTCGAAGTGCCCGTCAAGGTCCATCAGGTAAAGGTCGGACTGAAACCAGGGAACGGGTCCGCCAATCTCATCAACAGGGGCACCTGGAATAATGTGCCAGCAGGCAGGCAAATCCCCAAGCAGAACCGCGCCGACCAACCCTACATTTTGGCCATAGAGGGTTTGTAGATGGCTCCGCAACGCTGCGACGTTCGCCCAGGATTGCGTTACCCGAATCACTTGGTAGAACCGCGCCTCCAATAAGGCCTCAAACGCATCCACATCACCGGGAATACTTGACTCAACTCCCGGTTCAACGACTAGGGCAATTCGCGGCCAATCTGACATTGTCCGTAGCTGCGCATGTGAGGAACCACATCTGCCTGGAACCTGCACAGGATGTATTACACCCTGAATGTTGGCTAACACTGAAAGCAGAAGGATAACCCCGAGGAGGATAAATACTGTTGAAGGGATTTTACGTCGCATGACTAATTCCCACCTTTCGGCGAACAAGAATACATCAAGTAAGGGAGGAGGATAGGGATAAGTGCTGCCCTTTCTTAGAAGCAGAAACAACAGCTTACCTAAAAAAGAGAGAAGGGGCTAAGGCTAGCCCCCTAGGATAGATGACTCGATGGCTGCGTCCCGTGTAGGGAAGGGGCCTCGCGCCTCTAGCATCTGATAGCTGCGGTGCCCATCTCGGTCGTATTCGATGATGATCCAGAACTTGCACTGTGCGGTAATCGTGACTGTCGCGGTTTCACTGGAGGAACTATCTGTCCAGTCTTCGGTGTACTCTGTTTCCAAGACGTATTGCTCATCGCTGAGGAGGGGAACAGGGCGCTGTTCAAAGCCTCCCCGTTCTGCAGGAAGATAGACGCGTCGAAGATACCGTTGATGGGTGCTCTTGGGCTTTGCCCCAAGAACCACAAAGTCATAGCCGAGGCAGCTATCGCCTCCGATCCGGTCAGAGAAGGAGGCAAAGTAGTGTTGCTCTTCTGTTGATTGGTTCATTTGTTCATGTTCCTACATGGTGTTGCCAGCGCCTGCAATGGGCTGGTATCTAGTGGTGGGCAGCTTCCCATTTAGCCTCCACAAATCGGGGTAACGCCTGGCTGCAAAGGTTTATATAGGCGGTGTCTTTTGCTGAAATTGAATTACAAATTACAATTTACCAGGGAGGTGTAACATATGACCGAATCAAAAGAAGCCGTAGACGAACTCCTAGAAGCGATTGACGAGCTAGAGCTCGGCGAGACCGAACAGATCGGCCACGCCCACTTCATCCCAATCCTTGATAAGGACCCGGAACGAGAGCGAAGCTACATCACCGTGAACGAAGCCCTCAAAGCCGGTGTGCTCGAACTCCGAGACTCCGGGAGCATTGACACCCTCATCGCTGTAAACAGGGGCGATATGCCCATCCTCTTCATTGCCGGTATGAATGTTCACGCAGAAGGCACACAATCCCGCGTCGTCGTGGGCAGCCATCTGGTGCCAGCCAAGTCAAAGACAGAGATCCCCTGCCGGTGCACCCACGATGTCCACCCCATCAGTGCTGGTCATGGGATTATGACAGATGTGGCACATTATGGTGTAGCATCCCCAAAGGTTCGTGCCCACACACTGGGAAGGGCTACCGCTGACCAAAGTGCAGTCTGGGACAAGGTTCGCCGCCACCGCGAAGAGATGAAATCCAAGCATTATCGCGGTAGGCCCGTCATCGCAGCTGGTGAATCCTCCACTCGGCACAGCGATGTTCAAGCCCGGGCCATTGCTAGGATGCGAGAGGAGCTCTCCAAGCTGAAGCCCCAGGACCGACAGGTTGGGCTCGCAGTCATCAGTGAAGGGAAATTAATGTCCCTTGAAGTTTTTGACAGCGTTGAGACCTATCGGGAGCTCCACGACAAGCTCATCGCACGGTTCGCCTCAGAGATTGCCGCAGAAAAGGCAACACCCAAGACGACCCTCACCAAGCTCCGGAAGGAGATGCTCAAGCAGCTTCGCAGTCTCAGCATCCAACTCCAAGTCGACGGTTCTGCTGCCACATACCACAGCGAAAAGCAGGCCATGAATGCGCTGTGGGATAAGCGGCGCAAGCCAGTCCACTACTGCCTATCGCACTTCTAGACGTGCAGGATGAATCAGCGCGGCTAGTCCATGCCTAAAGGCAGAGCCGAATGGGCTTCCCCATGAAGTCTCTGATTTCAGAGGGAAGCCTCCCTCTTTTTCTCTGTAAGATTCAGTTTCATAAAGTTTTTAGGATGAGAATAGCTGTAATGCAGTGGAGATACAATTAAGTCGAGGGATATGTGTTGAGCAGAATCCGTTCGTCAAAGGGTCTCGCCTTAGCCGCAGGAATAATCAGTTTACTCTGCGCCCTATACTGCGTTAGATATGCTACCTCATTATGGTTTGAAGTACAGCTCTATGAACTCATGTATTTGTGGGACCCCAGCTTCTATATCGACTATACACGAGTCATGTTTAGATTAATGGTAGTCGCAATCATTGGCGTGTTAGGTCTAGTTCAAGGGATAGTAGTTCTGGTGACCCGTCCCTCCCTTGAAGAAAACCTCATGTCAGTGGGTATTGTCTGGATCATTTTCGGTATCATAGGGCTACCTACTATAGGTGGTCTGTTTGCCATAATCGCAGGGGGTCTCGCCCTTACGGAGCATAGAGCCACCGGTGGTATGCCTAGACCCCGCCCCTCTCCTGTAAGACCGTCTCCTCACCGTGCACCGTACACGGGATATTCTCGGAGGGTGGTTTGCCCTTGGTGTAACGCGGTGGGTGACGCAGAGGATCTTTACTGTGCCGTCTGCGGTGAGCGAATGAAGGGTTGAGGATTCCCGCTAGGCAACAACATGGCTCATAATCGCATGGTGAAACGCACAGACGCAGGATTGATGATAATCTGCTCCTCTCGACGAGCCTGTTGAAGAAAATCCCACGGACGACTACTTCTTAAAAGGAACTTGAAGGTTTCAGTATCAGTGAATACACCAAGGGACGGTTTGCCAAACCTTTGCTGAACCAGTTCTAGTAGCTTTTCATAATCGATGCGCCAGTCACTAATCCTCAGTCCTTGAATTTCAGTTACGTCAATTGTGGATATCTGGGTTAATTTCCCGTCAGTCTTCTGGGCGAGGAGGCTAGTCCATAATTTGTCTCCGCTGAAGACTGCTAGGAGAGATAGACCGTTAGGTAAGGATTTTAGAAGGTTTTGGGCTTTGCGGAAGAGCATCAAGACATTCTGGGTCCAAAACTCCATGGGCTCTACATGGAACCAAATTCCAAGTTTCTCCTGTACTGCTTCTTGAGCCCTCAAGAAATAGTTGATAAAATCCATTTTAGAAGTGTACTCAGCTTGTAGCTTTGCGAGCAGAAACCCAGCTAGTCTTTCCTCCAGCAGAATGACGGCATCGACGTTTTCCTTTGCTTTCAGCTGCCTTATTGTGTCTTCTGGTGTTGTGAACTGTAGCGTCACATCAGACCACGAGCCATAATGGGAGTGAATGGCGTTGAGGATTTTGCCATCGCTCTCCCGGTAAAGTAGTGTAAGTATCCCCCGCTCTCCCTGGAATAGGGGCAGGGCTGAAAGGAGATTCCGATACTGTCTGCTGTCTACATCGGTGAAGATGAAGGTTTCACTAATATTGTTCATCTAACCAGCTCCAAGATGCGTATGTCATAGGGAGGCAGGGGCAGTTCACGAGGCCCTCGCCCCGCCAGCTCTTCGCCTGTCCAGGCGTCCCGAAGCTTGATTCTCTGTGGTACCTGAATGCCTACTGATTGAGGTTGGTTGGTTGAATTAGAAAGGAAAACGACTCTAGCACTTCGAAGTCCAAGAAAGACTTCATCCACCGAAGGTGATTTCGTATCTCCTTGTGGCTGTTGGTTGAACTGCTGTAAAAGATAGCTGACCATATCACCAATTTCGCCAGCGTCCCCCCGATAATTGATGAGAGGAAATGCTATTCCTAAGTAAACAACTTTCCCCTTTCCATGGGACGCCACCATGCCAACGCTACGACTCCCCACCTTGACTTCGTTCTCCTCAAGGCGAAGGACACTGGAGAAGCCGATTAGGGGTCGACGTGGGCCCTGGACCTCCAGCT
>JABXGV010000212.1 GCA_016550485.1 archaeon | reverse complement strand
GGATGACCTCCTAAAAGCTGCTGAGAAACGGAGCCACAAACTTATCAGACCTCAACCCTCCACATCCTCCACCTTTGGGTGTCGCACTCGTTGCCAAGAACACGATCGCCCAATCCGCTATGACCACGAGAGTTTACTCTGGCGACACGACGATGATGGAAGCGCCTGCGAGCAGCTAGACGTACTTCCTCACCCAGAAGGCCAGCTGTCTGTATCACTAACCGATTTCCAGCTACGTGACCTGCTCCTCACCAATGTGGCTGTTGCAGATGTGGTTCGGTTAGCAAAGGAATGGCTGGAGGCCTTCCAATCAGGAACGCACCTCGATGCGCTAGCCCAGAAATGGGCGCTAGTCTTACTGGCAGCGTCCCTGGCTCCTGAGGTCACAATCGACTATGAAGCAGCAGGGAATATGCTAAAACGCAATGTCAAGGAGATTATCCGAAAACTGGTCATCGCTGCTGCCGTAGACATCATCACAGATTACCAGGAACTCAACCTCCCCCCACCGAGTGATCGACCCCTCAGCTTTGTCTCCGAAAGAATGGCTGAACGGATTCTAGGACTGTGGCAACATATCGAAGCACAGCTAAAGAAACAAAGCCCCTCAGGCCTCCCACCGAGACCAGTTAGCCCCAGCGCTTCAAGACACTCTTTACACGCTGCATTACGGGGCGAACTTACTAGCCACCCCCTCTATCAAAAACGGAGGGGCCTCCTCCAGTTTCATGAAGGCGGGGTTCCCCAGCAGTTTCTGTCAGACATCAAACGCTTCATGGAGCAGGGACTTATCGACCGAGACCAGCTAATAAAGGAGGCGCTCAGCGACGAAGCAGTGTTGGTCGACCTTTTTGAAACGCTCAAGAAAGAAGGACCCAAAGAACTCGAACAAATCTTTGAGAAGGCGCAAAAACAAGAGGTCTTCAACGCAATGCTACGACGGCTCATACAGATGGATGCTACTCCCTCCCTAGAGCGACTACTCGGCTATATCGGAGTCGTGGGAATATCAATCAAACGTAGGGTCGCTGGGTTGACAGGATTCACCACCGAACTCCTCAGCCTAGATAACCTACGAATAGCGAGGTGGATTGCATGGACAGTAAGAGGCATCTGGCCAGCCCTCAAGAACATGAGGCAACTAGCTCTCCCCTGGATAAACAAAGAGCACTGAATCAGCATCAAAACCCTAGCGCAATGCACGCCCAGCTGGTCCAAGAAATATCACTGACCTTCACGGCTCCAACCAAAGGGGTATGGCTACACCACAAGAATTCATCACCCGCGCCCCCTAGTCCTCCAAAACCATATCTGGAAAGAAGACATCAAGCAATGACGGCAGAGGATTTCCGAAGAGAGTTTAAGGTTGACCAGCAATTTAATGTGCTTGGCTTACCCGTGCTCCTAACGAAGGATCGGGACGGTGGTTCTCTGGGTTGGACAGACGGGAAAATGCTCTACGTTTCAGTTCCCGCGTTTTATGAGATGATGGCAAAATGTAATTTTACCAAAGAGGAAATGCAGACACTACTAAACGCCATACTCTACCATGAAACGGGTCATGTCCTCCTTTCGGATTTCGTGCTATGGAAACTCTTCAACGAAGTAATCCGCGCCGACTATCCCGAAGGCTGGTCCCTTGTACGGTTCCTTGCGAATTTGTTGGAGGAGGTCCGCATAGAATTCTACATGGGAATCGAATATCCCGGCCTCGCTCCAGCATTCCGAAAGGCTAGCAAGCTGCTCGCCCAGGTCCCAGCCATGCAAGGAGAAGACACCTTTATCACAGCGCTCATGAAGGTGCTCTTCCTTACCCTACGGTTTGGTCTCTGGAATGGCGACTTTGAAACAGCTGCAACAGAGTGCGCCCCTGAGCATCGCCATTTCATCACGGAGGTTCTCGACGCTGAGGGCATTATGATTCTGACCTACGCCATTCGTGGACAAGATTCGCGCTCCGCAATATTCGGCGCTATGTTATTCTTTGAGAAACTCCTCAAAATCGCAGAACGCTTCTACGAACCCTCAACAATCCAGGCAACCTTGAAGAGCGCAACTCCCAGCACAACGATCGTGATTGATAAACAGGCTCTTAAGGAACTTGAGGAAAAGCTGCCACCCGACGCCTTTGCTGAACTTATGCAACAACTCAAAGAAATCTATGGAGACAGCTTCGGAGAAGGCGGCGGACAAGATGGGTGCGGCTCCACGGGAGCAGGTATGGGCGGTCTTGACGTCGTCACTGAATTAGAGGACTTTGTCTTCTACCAGGATACTCGAAATGTCTACAAAAACGAAATCATGCGACTCCGAAAACAATTCGAGCGGCTTGCCCGAATCTGGGAAGAAGATCGGCGCCGCTGGGGCACCCCCATCGAAGATGAACTCCCACAAGCCTATATGTGGAGCCTCACCCGGGACATCCCCGCCCCCCGGATCTTTGAAGGCTACAAACTCCACAAGCCCCCAATGGATATCATTCTCCTAATTGATCAGAGTGGCAGTATGAGTGGAGCACCAGGAATCCTCGCCATGCGCGCAGCGGTGGTCATCGCTGAAACCTTGGCACCAATCCTCGGCGAAAACATCACCCTCAGCGTCTACACCTTTGGTGGCAAAATCCGTCAAGTGAAAGCCCCCTACGAAGCCATTCACCAAGGGCGCTACTTCCCCAAGCCAAGCGGCGGGACCTCTATTTTCAAATCCATTGAAAGCACTGCTGACCTCATCCACGCCCACTTAAATCCCCGCGCCAAAAAACTCCTCGTCGTGTTCACCGATAGCTACAACTACGATAACCCCCAAGGACCCCGCGTCGTGGCCATGGCAAAGACCCTGATGGCACCCTTGCTCCTCACAGCCTTCTCCACCGTTCCAGAACCCGATAAAGCCTTCACTCAGCACATGGACATGTACAAATCCCTCGCCTCGATTGAAGAACTCCCCGAAGCCTTCTCCAGCTTTCTCCACAGGCTACTCAAGAACCTCAGCCGAACACCCACAACCTAGCCTTTCAAAGCCCCTATTCACTCAGTTGCTTTCCTTTTTCGGTGTACTCGATAAGACCTAGCTGTTTGAGGAAACTCAATTGGTCACTGACGTTTCGATACTCTGCAATTTTGCCATTAACTATGCGATAGATGTCAACGCCATTCGATGTGATCTCGATACCAGTAGGGGCTAATCCACGCCATTCACCGGTATGAGTCCCCGTGGTTTTAACACGTATCCACACTTTATCCCCTTCAGCAATGATATCTTCAATACTCTCATGTAAATCAGGGAAACCTTTGAAAGCTAAAATTAGTAATTGTTTAAGATCGTCTCGGTCGACCTTATTTGTGTGGTCAACATAATCTGATGCAATAAACCCCATGCATAAATCCAAGTTTCGCTCATTATAGGCTTCAATAAACCTACGTACAATCGCCTTATTCTCTTCCAATGACATGGAACAACATCTCTCCGCGATTCTTATTTTTTCATCTAATAATTGTTGCCTTCGGGTTAATACGAAAAAACGCTAAACAAAACATCATTTCTATTACCAATAAAAGCAGCGAGTCGATATGCAACCCGTTTTGTGAGTAATATTAGCGTTTCACTAAAATCAGAGCATACATAGTCTTTGACCTAGATGAAGATTATTTATCTGGCCCCCTCTGTCCCTCTTGATACTCATAGCGGAGATTGTAATAGTCATGGTGGTACTGGCAGCATAGGTTCTTTTTGTACCGCCGAAGGCGACGAGGGAAGTGACTCTGTGTAGTGATATGAAAGGCAGAACACGATTCAAAGAATGAGGTTAAATATAGCTAGGGTAGTGTAGGGTGCTATCTTCTAGAGGTTGTATCCTTGCGAGCTAAAGTCCAGATTGGCATGGCATCCTTCCAGTTCATGGTCAACAGCCGCAGGGCAATCTTCTACACATTCCTGACGCTCTTTATGTTCGAGGTACTTGGGGCTAGCTTCATCGAAATCAGCCTAGTTATTACCTTGCCCATGTTAATCAGCAGCTCGATGCAGGCGCTGGTATGGGGACGCTTATCGGATCGCATCAGGCGCCGCCGCCTACTAATCGTTGTTGGTGAAATCTCTGCCGGCATCGGGTATCTCCTGATCTGGACCTCGATATCTGTCTGGGTGATCATCATCGGATTAGCACTCATTGAGGCTATCTGGTCGATGTCAAACACTGGCTGGGCTGCACTCTTCGCGGACCTCACCGCACCCGGTGAGAGATCGACACTTAATGGACGTATCAACGGGCTTGGTGTTATAGGACGAATCGTCGGCATCACAGTTATCGGTGCAATCTATGACATTCCCACACCTGGCGCTGGCTTTCCCTTCGTCTTCCCCATTGCTTCGGCAATTATGTTCGGGAGCGTTATCGTCTTGGTTGCCCTCGTCCCTGAGGTCAAAGGGCTGCCTAGTGTATTAGAACAAGAAAGTCAATTGAAAACCTCCAGAGGTCTGAAAGGAGTACTCAAAGGTTATCCACCTGGATTCCTTATCTTCCTCGGCTGCTGGGCCTTCATCGCAATTGGATGGACATGCTACATGTCCCTCTTCACCGTCTATCTTCGTATTGGTCTTAGCCTTTCATCCGTTGAGATTGGGCTGGTGCGAAATCTCAACTCTGGAGTAGGTCTTATCGCGGCTCCCGTCGCTGGGTATTTGGGAGACCGCTTGGGGCGCAAGTTCGTCATTCTTGAAGCGCTGATAATACAAATAGCGGTCACACTTCTGTATCCCTTCTCGACTGCCTTACTGCCGATGCTAATCGTGAATACCCTGGCTGGTATCACGCGCCCAGCCTTGCACACGGTGGGCTACGCTCTTGCTGCGGATCTTATCCCCGAGGACCAGCGAGGCCGTCTCTTCGGCGCGTATAATGCGGCGTGGACGCTTTCCTTTGGGGCGTCCCCTACGGTCGTTGGGTCCTTCTTTGCTACATGGCGAGAGAACTATTATCTTATTAACGGGGTTTCCTCAGATTTTGCAGAGCTCCAAGCCATCATCGATGTCTTCTTTCTCTCCACAGGGCTTGTGGCGAGTGGGGCGGTCCTCTTTGCGGCTGTGGTACGTGAGCCTAGGCGGAAGAGCAACCCCGAACAGCCTGAACAAAGCTAGTCGCCGCGTGTGATTTAGCGGGAGCTAAGGGCGTAACCGATGAAGAGAAGAAATACGCTGCCAATAGCGATGAAGATGGCTAGATACTGGATGAAGGCGGGGAACAGAACTGCGAAGTAATGTATGACCATGGTGTAGGAGTAGTAGGCTAGGAAGAGGGCATCGAGAATGATGAAGAGGAGGAGGGCCTCTTCACTGAAGAGACGGCGAGTGATGGTGATTACTAGGCTGGCTGCAAAGAAGATGATGAGTAAGAAGATGTGGGCAGAGAAAAAGATGGAGAGGTTGGGGTCGATATCTTGTCCGTAGTAGATAGTGGCTGAGACGATTAGGGAGACAAAGGCTGTGAACAAGATGCCTCGAACTATTGCCCAGCGTTTTTTATGGGGCTTTGTTTCCGAAAGAGTGTCTCCTATATCGGGTGCTGGGCTTTTGGGTGGTGGAGTCTCTGTTGGGTTCATTACAAACTCCCTCGGTTAGACTGTTTGTTGCCTTGGGCGTTTAAGGTTGTTGGCTGAACGCACGTTTTTAACTCAAATTTACGGAAAAACAGTTAATTTTATATGGGGGCAGATACCATTCAAGGCGGGAAACAGCGATGTCACCACCTGCCAAGCCACCTAGCAAGTTCATCCCCTCCAATCGCCCAGTTCTGGGTCCCGAAGAAATCGCAATAGTCACAAAGATTCTAGAAAGCGGAATGTTGACTCACAAGTCCGGTGCAGGCACCTATGTCCGCCAGTTCGAAGAGTCCTTCTCAGAATTCGTAGGAGCAAAGCACGCCATCGCTGTCAACTCAGGCACAGCTGCCCTCCACGCAGCCCTCCTTGCCCTAGACATCAAACCCGGCGACGAAGTCATAGCGCCACCCTTCAGCTTCATAGCCACAACCAATATGGTTCTCCTCTGCGGGGCAAAACCAGTCTTTGTGGACATCAACCTGGAAAACTACAACTTGGACCCCGATAAGGTAGAGGCTGCCATCACACCCAAGACAAAGGCGATACTCCCTGTCCACCTCTACGGTCACCCAACCGATATGGATCCCCTCCTCGAACTATCCCACGAACACAATCTGCGAATAATCGAGGATGCCTGCCAAGCCCACGGGGCCCTATATCGAGGACGCCAAGTGGGGACCATTGGTGATGTAGGGTGTTTCAGCCTATACCCCAGCAAGGTAATCACTACAGGTGAAGGCGGCCTCCTCACCACGAATAACGATGAGGTGGCAGAGCGTCTCAGACGTATCCGCACCCATGGCGAAATTCGGCCCTACGAGTATGTGATGATGGGACACAATTACAGGATGCCCGAAATCGAAGCAGCCATTGGTGTAGAGCAGATGAAGCGCCTTCCAAAATTTCTAGAAGCACGTCGCAGGAATGCTCACTACCTTACAAAACACCTTTCAGATGTGGAGGGAATCGTCCTTCCTCAGGAGGCAGAGTGGGCGACCCATAACTGGTACCTCTACACAATAAGAGTCCTTCCACCGAGAAGCCGTGATGCTGTTCAAAAAGCACTTCATCAAGCCAAAATCGGCGCAGCCGTTTATTATGAAGTCCCCCTCCATTTAACCCCAATTTACAGAGAACTCTTCGGGTACACAGAGGGGTTGATGCCTGTCACAGAACAGGCAGTGAGAGAAGTTCTCTCCCTTCCAACTCACCCAGCCTTAACTGAAGTAGAGATCGCATGGATTGTAGAGCAAGTTCGCCAAGCACTAGCGTAACCGGGAAACCCTTTAGGGTCGGTAAGGGAGACCCTGTTACGCTATGCCTTGGTGACACAGCTTAGAACCCTTCAAGGCACTGCCAAATCTAGCCTGATGTTTCAATGAGGAATTTAAGGAGTTCCGTTATATCCTCGCTGAGAGGGTGGTTGGGTACCTCTTCGAGTAATAGTTGGGCTCGCTCAAGAAGGTTAATAGCATCCATCCTGTAGCCGGTTTCTTTGTGGTGGACAGCTGCGCATTTGAAGAGAAGTTCAATGGCCGTAGAGTTGTCGCCAAGGGCAATGGTGCGCTCAATGGCTTGCTCTAGTGCGCTAGCTATTGTGACCCAGGTATCTCTGGTTTTATTACGAACCATTGCAAAAGCATTAGCAGCGGCTAAAAAGCTGTCCCGCGCATCCTCTGTTCGTTCAGCTGCAGCATGGATTCGTGCGATGTGAAGATGACTTTGAGCCGCTTGGAGTGGAGCTTCTGCAGCGGTAAAGCCAGCAGCGGCATGTTCCCAAAGAGTGAGCAGCTGCTCAGGTGTCCCCTCATTTTCAACTAGTACGTGAGCTTTCTCGAATTCCCAATATGCGCGATGCATCTCGCCCTCCTGCACGTATTCTTCAGCAGCAATCATGTATTCCTCTATTCGACGCCGTAAAGCTTCGTAGTCAGACACAAGGTTCACCTCGATGGTTCTCCGTGATGTCCTCCGTCACCAGACCTTGCACGTTCACTCCTATTTCTAGGGCTTTTAAGGTTGATGTATTCTCTTTTGGTCGCAAGTAATAAAGGGACTAGCCTCTATTGGACACTAGATTACAACGAGGTGCTTACGCGTGAAGATATGGTTCGACGTTCTAACCCCCAAGCAAGCTTTGTTCTGTCATGCCCTAGCAGAACGGTTCAAAGCGAAGGGGCACGACGCAGTCTACACGACAAGGAAATATGACGAAGTGCAAGGGAAACTGAAGCTTCTCGGGATTGAAGCTGCGGTGATTGGTAGCCATGGAGGCGCCAGCAGGTACGATAAACTAAAGGCTAGCGCTGAGCGGGTGGTGAAGCTAGCAGATTTTGTTCACCGTAAGCTGAAACCGGACATTGGTTTTGCCTTTGCTTCTCCGGAGAGTGCACGGGTCGCCTTTGGTCTGGGATTCCCCTATTTCACCGCGAATGACTCACCGCATTCACGGTTCGTAGCTACTCTTACCATTCCCTTTGCTGATATCCTCTTTACACCGTGGTTTATGAAAGGAGCATGGCAGAAGCTAGGTTTTCCCCTTGAGAAAATAGTCCCTTACAAAGGACTTGACCCTGTTGCGTGGCTGCGTGACTTTACTCCAGATTACCAAGCCATTATCGAGCTGGGAATCAGGCCAAATGAGGATTATGTGCTAATTCGGCCAGAAGAGGCCAAAGCCTCCTACATTGCTGATATCTCAGATGAACAACAACCCAAAACAACGCGCATCACCGAGCGGATTATCGAGCTATTCCCTGAACTCTCTGTGGTGATGTTGTGTCGATATCGTGATCAGCG
>JABXGV010000019.1 GCA_016550485.1 archaeon | reverse complement strand
TAGGAAGAATGTGTAGGAAAGCCTCTCGGGGTGTTTATAGGAGGGAGAGAGAAGTGTTAGGATATGAAGGACAGCCCTAGATATACGGGCAAGAACCACCAACTCGAATACCATCGCTTCAAGGGGGAAGTACCCAGCTGGGTGGAGGAGGCAGTCAGGAACGGGCACACTTGGGATGTCAGAGAATTAGATTACATCATCCACGCCACCACCCTAGCTGGTGCATGGGAGAAGGTGTTCCGGATGAAGGAGTTCAAGCGTTCAACTCGTGAGCCCTACGTCGACGAGGGCGGACCCAGCCTCCTCAGTCGAGAAGACTTTACCCGCATCATCGGTGAAGACGTGGAACTCGCCCTCGACTTCCTCAGAAAGGGTGAAGGTATCCTCGTTGATGGGGGTCCCGAGACCGAGAAGCCCCTTCCTCCAGAGCGGCTCCTCTCACGGGAGGAGCTCCAAGAACGGGCGCTGAAGTGCAAGCGCGACTTGATTGAGATTCAGTTCACTGAACGGGCACACTATCTCCTGTCGGAGTTCTCAGAGCACGGCGCGCCCTACGCTGAAGATAGGTGGGAGCTTGAACTGCTGCGGGGGAATACTGCTATCGAAGAGTGGCACCTCATCCACTTCATGCCACGGGAGGAAACGGTCTTCCCTGAAACGCTGGAGGTCTATGGGGGCTTTGGCGACTATCTGGTATGCACCCGAACACCCATCGAATACCACTGGACCTATGACCGGGTTAACAGGGGGCGACGGGAACGGGAGATAATAGTAGAGGTGACCGAGTGGGGTGAGTATTTCATCGCTGCCACACAGGATTATTTTGGTGTCCAAATGATGTATGGCTTAGAGTCACCCTATGATGATGAAGCTGAGGAATCCCATGTGAGAGTCGTTGAGCGATGGCGGGGAGATATGGCGTTCCACGCCTTCCACCGGATGACCGGGATAGTCCGGAAGGTGAGTATCCCCTACCACGAATCGCATGGCTGGTGGTTTAAGCTCCTGGAAGCCGACGATGGCACAGCCAGTGAGGAGGAGTGGCAACAGAGGGTTAAGGATAATCATCCGAGCTAGTCGCATGTAGTTTCAAAGTCTACGGCGCAGCGGGCTCGCTCCACGAGGGTGGAAAGGCGATGTTGTGAAAGCCCCGTCTTGGAGGCGATTACCTCTAGCGGTTTCGCGAACAGGTCGTTTAGGGTGTAGATGTGGGCTAGGGAGAATTGCCGGTGTTCTTTCGGGCGCAGGCCTCGAAGGAAGGTAATGGGGTAGTAATGGTGATGAAGAATGAGGGCGTTTAGGCCACCGGTTGTTGGTGTGGCCCAGCCAATGAAGTCGAGCCCGCGGCACTGTGCATATTTTTCGGCCTGGGGGGAGAGTTTCGTGTTTGATACTGTCAGATGTCGGGCGAATTTGACGGGTGTGACTCCTTGCGTATATCCTTCTTGGAAATCCTCTAAGGTTGCCCGGGCAATGCGGACCACGTCAAGCCCGGTCTGGGTGTGATAGTTATGGTGGTGTTTGACCTCCAAGACGGTGGTTTCTTTCCCGTGTCGTAGGACGCCGTCGATTTCGTGTTCCCCGCACCGCCCAATCCATACGCCTCCCGCTTGAACCGTGTAGCCTGCGAATCTCAACAGGCCTCTGATGAAGACTTCAAAGTCAGGAAAGGGGCGAATCAAGGCGAGGGACTCCCGCAGGTTGATCCCATATTTGGCCAAGGAGGGCACTCGACGAAGTTCTTGCTGGAGAAGCTGTGCCAACTTGCGGGTGGAAATCCCATCATAGGCTTGCCTTTCCACTTCACGCACTACTTCCTCTGCCACCTCTGGCGTCACACCCATCTGCTCCGCTGACTGCAGTAGCTTCTCACGCATAAAGGGTTCATGGCGCCCATCCGCCTTGACGACCATCATCACCACGCGCAGCACCACTAAGCTATCAACTAGGTCCTCCCTGTTCAATCATCCTCATAGAGGATAAGATTTTCCCGTCCTGCACAAACCCGAAAAGTTCAAAAAGCTGGAACTTGACCTCCAATACAGGTATTTCACGCTAATCCCTAGAGAGTGATACTAAAAATGCCTGAGATAATCGAATGGAAACATATGCGGAAGAATGAAATCATCTTTCGCTGGCCCAACGACACTGTAAAGTGGGGCAGTCAATGCCTTGTCCGCGAGAACCAGAACGCTATCTTTTTCCGGGACGGGAAGGGTCTCGACGTGATGGGCGTGGGTCGCCACACCATCACCACGGCGAATGTGCCTATTCTGACAGGGATTCTACGCCGCATCGCAGGATTCAGTAAGTCACCCTTCACAGCTGAAGTCCTGTTTCTGAACATGACCAAGTTTCAGGGTAAATTCGGCGGCAAGGGACAGACCAAGGATCTTGCGCCCCTGAAGTTTCATGGCGAATTCTGGTTTGAGGTCGAGGACCCCCAGATTTTCGCTAACGAAATCGTTGCTGGTCAGAACTACACTACGCAGGATGTCACAGAGTTCATTCGGTCCAAGTTCACAGAGCTGGTTATCGATGAGCTTTCTGACTACAAACTCGTCGATACTATGACCCGCCTTGACGAAACGAGCATGAAGCTACAGACCCGCCTTGCAGATAAGTTCGAAGAGTACGGCATGAAACTGCTGGATGTCGCCTTCGCTGGGGTCGACACTACACCAGAGTACCGCGAACGCCTCTTCTTCACCGCCCAAGGTGTTTCGGGTGACGGTTTGCTCACTGCTGAAACCCTTCGACGTAGCGCTGAAGCCATGGGCCAAGGTAGCGGTGCAGCCAGCGCCGGTGCCAGCATCGTCTTGTTCCCGCAAATGATTGAGATGATGCGCCAGTCCCAGAAGCCCGCAGACATGGGCGTCACAGCGGTTGCTTGTCCCTTCTGCGGTGAACCAGCCCCCCTCAGCAGAGGTAAACCGCCCAAGTTCTGTCCGAACTGTGGGAAGGAGCTTCGAAAGGCAGCCCAGCAGGCTGCGAAGGCGAAGAAGTTCTGCCCTGAGTGTGGCGCGCCCGTTAAGGGCAAAGGCAAGTTCTGCAGCGAGTGCGGCGCGAAGTTATAGTATGTGAGGGCTGTTTTAGCCCTCCTGCTTCTCTTTTTATTGCCCATTTGCAGTTGATTTTGAGTGTCCTCGTCGTTTGAAGCGTAGCTGATGCTGAATTTCGATGCTTTTCACGGCAGGTGTGACGTAGTGAAAGCGTTTTTATTTACTTCGATTTAAGGGTGGGCATTAATTCCGAGAAGGACCTTCTATGAGAAATACTGTAATTCGTCTTCTCTTGTTTGCGCTGATTCTACTCCCTCTTCTTCCAGCTCAACCCGTTTTCGCAGTGGAATATCCAGTACTCAACACGTCTGTGGAGACATCTAGCTACGAAGCGTTTACAGCTTCTAAAGGGGGAGTGGACCCGAGACAGCCAGCGATTAATCTAGCACTAGCTAATTACACTTCTAACCACATCGAGAACGATGGCTTTGAATCATGGAGTAATGTTTACACTCCTGAGGATTGGTCTAGTTCTGCTTCCGGAGACACATCTGCTTGGTTCGCCCACTCCCCGCAGCCAGTATATGAGGGAATCTTTTCAGCCGGTATTCAGTGTCAAACGCCTCATTACCAAGCGACAGCCGCCTATTTTTATCAACCTGGTTTGACTGTCGATATGTTTGATCTGAATGTCACTTTTCAGTACTACATTGACAAGAACGAGTACCCCGCCACTGATAGCTTCCATTTCTTACTCTCCCTCCAGAACAGCACCAATTCATGGTATATGTATTACTATTTGAATGGGACGACGTCTTCGACTAATTCTAGCACATTTGCTTATTTCCTTTTAAATGAGCCAGGGCAGCAGTGGAATCGTTTTTCACGAAACATCACTGATGACTTTTTGAGCGTCCAGGAATTTCCTGGTACTATAGATTCTACTCTTAAGCTCAAACAACTCCAATTCTTTGGATATGTCTCAGAAGGCGCTGTTGATCATCATTTGCGTGCCTTCGTAGACGACGTTAATGTTGTTAATGAGACTAATGCCTATATCTGGGTGGGTGGCGCAACCAAAGATGGTAACTTTGAAAGCGGAGTAAAAAACACGTGGCTGTTTTCACCCACTTATGATGCGGGAAGTGTTTATCAGAGCAGCGATGTCCACACTGGCAGCTGGAGCCTTAACATCACTGCAGCCGCTTTAGGAAATAACAGTGGGGCAAACGCACATAACGAGCCTTTGGCGAGGCTGACAAGTCAGAACCTTGGTATCCTGAGTTTCTGGTGGAATCTCAGCTACCAAAATGCTAACGGAAGCAGTTTTTCCCGTGTCAAATTAGTATGTACAACGGATGTTAGCAATAGAGACATCTACTACTTCATGGGCTATGGCGGTACAAGCGTTCCGCAAGGCCTTAGTAATGACTCATTGCATAGACTTGTTTTCAGAGCTGATAGCTTCAATGATACTGCGGGCTGGACCCATTTCCAGAGAGACATCTGGAACGACGCCGCGTCTTATTTCAGCGCTGAAGAAATCTTCGTTGAGCAGATTTGGTTTGAAGTGTGGGCTAAAGGCGTGGGCAGGGTTACGACAACATTAATTGACGATGTTTCCCTTGTTTCTCAAACCATCAACGATGGTGACTACGAAGACCAGCAGGGAGTGGATTCAAACATTCGTGGCTGGGATACCGAGCATTCTTACTTCACTGTCACTGATTCATACTTCGTCTCAGCCAACAAAGCAGCTAACCTGACTGTGCCCACTGGAGAGAATTGGAGCATAACGCAGCCGCTCCATGGCAGGCCACTGAATGGCACTCGAGAAACTTTCCTTGATGTGATGTGGCGGCTTGAGAGCTATACAGCCCCCGACGAGGTGTGTCTTGAGCTCGTACTAGATGATGGTAAGGTCATGCGGTACTATATGGCTGCTACAACATTACCTGCTAATGGTACAACCGCTTATTTCAACGAGACCGGTGTAGGCACTACCGATACCTGGATGACGATGCACAGAGACTTGAACCACGACTATCTAGCTGCCTTTGGAGGTCTGCCCAACACAGGAATCGAATCCATTGTCTTGCGGGACACCAGCACGAGCGGTGGACAACTGCAGCTGATTCTCGATGACCTGTATCTCTACGACGACAATGCCCCCTACATCACAAACGTGGGTCGCACTTTAGTCACCCATGACCAGCAAGTCAATGTGACCGCGGATGTGTATGAACAGGATCTTGATACCCTCCTCTTCCACTACCGAGTGAGTAGCGGTGCCTGGCAGAACAGTACGATGTTGTTGCAATCGGGTAACACCTACAACTCAACTATTCCAGGTCAACCCAATGGTACCTTTGTCGAATACTTCATCATCGCTAACGATACGTGGTCTATGACGACCACCGCCTTGGACAACGGTGCTTACTGGAACTATACGGTGACAGACAAGACACCGCCTTCTATCAGCTCCGTGGGCCATACCCCAACTCCTGTCATGTATACAGACACCGTAGATGTCTCAGCGGACGTAGTAGACGCTGTTGCTGGGGTCAAGAATGTGACAGTTTACTATCGTGTCGACAGTAGTGCTTGGCAGCAAACAAGTATGTCTTTCGTCGCAGGTACAACATACCAGGGGCAGATTCCCGCACAAGCTTGGAGTGCCCTTGTTCGCTACTATATCAACGCTACAGACAACAAGAATAACTCGCGAATCGATGATAACAGTGGCGTCTATTACCGCTATACTGTAGGTGACAACGTCAACCCAGTTATTTCGTTAGTGACTCCCACTGACGGCTCAACAATCAGTGGTTCGGTAAACGTTAATGTCTCCGCCAGTGATCCCGGTAGTGGCGTTCAGAGGGTGGAGTTTCGTGTCAACGGGATACTCGTCCTGAACGACACCACCTTTCCCTACATCTATTTCTGGAATACCCCTGACTCACCTAATGGCGTTTACACTATCAATGTCACTGTTTGGGATGTTGTGGGCTTAACCGCTACCGACACTATCACCGTGACTGTTAGTAACGCTGTTACCACGCCAACCCCACCAGGAATTCCGCTATACATTCTCGTTGCTGGTGCGGCTATTGGCGTGATAGTGATTTTTGCAGTGTTTGTTACAGTCTATGTATTCATCCTACGACGCCGATAAGAACTGTATGTGCCCAGTTTCTAGCTGGGCGCCTTCTCCCTTTTTTACCATTCAGCGCCGTTCAATCCCAC